>JAJPZD010000126.1 GCA_021204605.1 Prevotella sp. | reverse complement strand
TTTTCATCATCTTCTCCAGCCCTTTCAAGGTAGGCGATTTCATCAAGATTGACGAGACCATTACGGGAACGGTAGAGGAGATAACGCTCCGGCACACAATACTACGTAATTTAGAAAACCGCATGATATTGATACCCAACAACAAGATAAACACAAGCACCATTATCAATTCTTCCTTCGGAGACACCTCGACTTGCGCATTCATAGATGTGGCAGTATCATATACCACCGACCTGAATAAGGCTTTTGAGGTGATGAGAGACGAGGTAATGAAAAACCCATTGGTCATTGACCATAGGACAAAAGCCGAGAAAGAAAAAGAAGTGCCAGAAGTTGTAATCCGTGTTACCAGTTTGGACAATTCCTCTATAACCTTGCGGGCTTGGGCTTGGGCCTCAACCAGTTGGAATGCTTACGTTTTGAAATGCGAATCGCTTAAAGCCGTAAAAGAACGCTTTGACAAAGAGAGTATTGAAATTCCATATCCTTATTACAACCAGATTATACAACAGGCAAAACAAAGTTAAAAATTCATTTTTGCTATTGGGCAGTTTAAATAAGAACTGTTCAAAAGGTGTGAAACTGTTCAAAGCCCCATAGGATTAATGTTTCTATAGGCCTCTTTGACCTTCTCCTCAATGTCCTCACAGCCATCCTCTCCTTGCAAGGCATATTCGTTGGCTGTATCAAAATCATCCTGACCGCCATCCATGTCGCCCGACTTGATTTTCAGTTCTCCCCGCTCACGGAAAGCATCCACATTGAAAGGATTCACCTCAATGACTTTGTCATAATAAGAGATAGCCTCTGCAACATTATTCTTCGCACTCTCAATACGGGCTTTCAAAATAAGGATATCCTCATTATCTTCAATGATATTCAACAAGAATAGAATATCATTGTCGGCCTTTTCCAACTCCCCGCATTTTAGATATGTCTCACTCCTCAACAAATAAGCGTCATAATATTCAGCATTGAATGATATTGCCTTTGTCAACGCATCTTCAGCCCCATTCAGATTGTCCTTTCCTATATATGCCCTCGCAAAATAATAAAGTGTCTCCGCGCTATTTTCATCGAGCAGGATAGCTTTCTCGCAGGTCTCAAGCATAGAGTCGTAGTCTTCCATCATGTAATAAACGCTTGCAAGGCGGATAAGCAACGGCAGATTGTCTGGCTGCCTCCCCACAAGAAATTTCAGTTGTCTGCACGCAGAATCAAACTCCCCGACACGGATATACGCTTGTGAGAGATAGTCGCGCACCTCCAAATCATCCTGAATATCCAATGCATGCGTGAAGCATTTCACGGCATAGTCATTCTCGTTGGTGCGCAATGCACGCACGCCATCGTATTTCAGGACATCAAAGTTTTTCACATCCTCTGCCTCTTTCTGCGACTTTTCGTCTTCCTCCTTGCCACTGAACAATGCTTTTAAGAAACCCATCTTTGTAATAGTCATTAGTTTGTTGCAAAGATAAGAAAATTTAATAGAATATGCAAGATGTTTTCAACAAGACATAAAACATACATCAGAAACAGTAATTTCATTTGTTTTTCACCGCGACACGATGATAAATCCGTTTCGGCCATCTCCTTATCGTGGCCATTGTAGGAGAATCGAAGAAAAGCATGAACAAGAACAAGAATATACACACTATCGCCGTCCAGCCCCACAATTCCTTGATACTCACTGCCATCACCTGTTTCATCAAACTGCCATAGACACTGTCGTATGACATATTCTGTATTACCGTATTCACATTGTCGAGCGTATAACCCAAGTCTGCCGAGTTCTTTGAAATCGCCCAACGCAGTCCGTAACCATAGACAGCCTCCCCCACCGAGCCGCCAATACCAGAGCGGATTACACCCACTATGGCAAGCACCTGCAGGAAATGGTCAAAGGGAATAAACTGTTTCAGGTAATATGTCAGTGAGCAATACACCGCAGCATAACCGAATGTGCGAAGAAAAGTAGGAAAATAAAAATCCTCCAACGCCGCACTCTCACTCGTAAGGAAATACATAAACAGTTGGTAGCCGATGGCACATGCGATGCCGAAAAAGCAAAGTCTGATTACTGGCAGCCGCCACTTCCACATCCATCCCAATGAAAACAAACAGCCACCCAACATTCCCAATATAGAAAACCAGTTGAAGTTCACAGTGTTCATTGTGTCAAAGCCAAGCAGACTGCCCGTGAAAATATTCTGCAGGCTGTTTGGTGTCTCTGAAATCAAGTCTGTTAGGAAGAACAGCAGCAGAGCAATTGGCACACGCCTATAGCACAAAGCATCCCACTTGATATAAGGATGTCGGATGTGGAACATACGTCCGAAACACAAGCCTGCCGTGATAAGGCAAGAGCCCACCGCAAGGCGTATCTCACGGCTGTGCAGCCAGTCGTAATGTTCACCATAGATAGCGATGAAACTCATTTGCATCATCAAGAGCGACCAAAGCAAAAGGCCCACAAAGTCGAAAGCCAACAACTTTCCTTGTCCCATTGGGAAAAAGTCAACCATACATGTCCTTGCAAACAACAGAACCAAAAGGAATGCCCCCATGATAAACCAGTGCATCTCCCTCCACGTGAAAAAATAAGTGATGTTAGTGTCAATGAGCGCACTTAGTGAAATCGGTGCGAGAATGAACATATAGAGCAATGGGAAAAAACGGGGGAAATCCAAATTAGGCGCAAGCCACGGATTTATCGACGAGATACATTCAAACGTGCCCCACATCTTCGCAAACCCAGCGATGAGACAAGCCCCAAGAAGAACAGGCATACTGCCAGTATGTGCTGTGATGAAGTTGCATATAATCATCGTGGTAGCGGTAATCGTAAGGATAGTACGAGTAGTGAAACGAAACTTGAATCTCCACATCATCGGGAAAGCGATATTCATGCCTGCGAAGGCTGCATACAAGCACATCATCACATCCTCGTGCAACAACGACAGACCACCGTACATATTTTCCGATGACGATAGATATACAACATTGCTTGTCTGATATATCAGGATAATGCACACGAATATCCATGGGCGAACCTTGAAAGGTATTCCCTCCCTCATACACATCAGTTTGAACGACTTATGGATATGTGCTTCTTCTGCCATGACAAATCAATAACGGACAGTACATTCCACATTTAGACCGGAACGGAGACGCGCCATATCCTCCTTGCTATTCTCATCCGTAAACAGAATACGCACTGGGACTCGCTGCTCCACCTTTACGAAATTACCCGCCGAATTACTGCTCGGTATAAGAGAATAAGATGCCTGGGTTGCCTTGGAAAGTATTTCAACACGTCCTTTGTAAACCACGCCGTTTATCGCGTCCACCTCGATATCTGTGACTGCCCCCTCTGTGATATGTTTCAGTTGGGTTTCCCTGAAATTTGCTACCACCCACACATCCTCATCACTGACCACGTTGACAACCGTCTGACCTGGTTGTATAAGCTGCCCCTCGATGACCTCTTTCCTGCCCACATATCCATCGCAAGGCGCTGTGATTACAGTGTAAGAAAGGTTCAGTTTCGCAAGGTCCACCTGAGTTTGAGCAACTTCAAGGGCGGCCTCACTTTGTGTCAGACGTTTTGTCTGTTCAGTATGAACGAGCGAGGATGTTGCCTTCTGTCTGCTTACCTGTTCATAGCGTGCCTTCATAGAACGATAATTAGTCTCCACATTATCATACTGCTGTTGCGTTACTGCTTTCTGTTGTAGAAGATTTTTATAGCGTTCCAACTCCTTTTGTGCATTCTCCATTTGCGCCTTAGCCTCCTCAATAGTAGCATCGCTGACTGAGATATTGTTGGCTGCCGTGTTAACCGTAGTGGATGTTACTGTCTTTCCAGCCGAAGCCGTAGCGTATGCCGCCTTAGCCTCAGCAAGACGCAACTTATATTCTGAGTCCTCGATTACCACAAGCGTATCTCCCTTGTGCACCCTCTGGAACTCCGTGAAATAGATTTTCTCGATAAAGCCCTGCACACGACTGTTCACAGGTATCAATTGTTGTCTTACCTGCGCATCGTCGGTAAACTCCACGTTACCGAAATGTATAAAGCGTGAGCATACATAGAAAATGCCGATAACAATTAGTACGAGGATAAATATGTTATAAATCCACTTTTTCTGTTTTTTGTTCAGTGCCATGATCTTATATTTTATAATGTTCCAGATGTATGTTTCAATTTATAGAAAGAGTAAACCACGTTGGCACGGGCGTTGGCAAGTCGCAGCTCGGCATCAAGTTTCGCGTTGCTTACCTCTAACATATCGGTTGCCAACGATATGCCATTTAGATAACGGGTATGGATAGTGTGATAGTTCTGATTGGCGAGTGTAACACTTTTCTTTAGAGTCTCTACTTCAAAGACAGCCTCACCATAGCGCACATAGTCATCTTCAACACGCGAAGAAAGGTCGTCCTTGAGCAAATCGAGTTCCTCCTCATGTCTTTTAACCTCCATATTCGCACGGTTACGCTTACTCTTATTGGTATATAAAGAAGCCAGATTATATCTTATCCCCACGCCCAAAAACCAGTAGTTGAAATTGTTGTTAAGAGCCGGCACCTCTATTGTTATAGGACCGTCAAGGTGTTCCTCCGCTATCAGTGCTATTTTCGGAAGTGCCTCAGAGCGCACTTGCTTCTGTTTCTGCAATGACTGCTGTATATTCAACTGCGCGAGCGACAAATCATGCGCCGATACCATTGCTGTCTCTTGCCAAATATCTGATGTATCCAGACTTGGAACTAAGGAGAATGAGGTTGTGTCAACCTCAATCACGGTATTCTCGTCCAAACCCACTAATTTGTTCAGACGGTAGTTCATTATATGTCTGCTGTTCTCCAGCCTCGCTTTATCCAAACGGTAGTTCTCAAGTTGCAGCTCATAACGGGTGATGTCATTCTCCAAAGCCGTACCCTGCTCATACTGCGCCCTCACCGTCTCTATAAGGTCATTCGTCAGTTGGATATTCTCGCCATAGACCCTGATTTGGTTGGTCAATTTGTACATCTCCAAATAATAACCGGCTATAAGAAAACGCAAGTTGTTCCTGTCCTGCAGTTTTTCCTCCATTGCCATCTTCTCTCCTATCTCCGCCATCTCGATACCACTGCTCACCGCACCGCCACTGTATATCACCTGCGAGGCGGTAAGGGCAAAGTTATTTCCGAAATGTGGCATATCTGCCTTCATGCCGTTGGAGAAATCCCTGTCCCAGATATAACCGTTGCCTAAATAACTGAACGACAAAGTTGCGTCAACATCCGGCAACCTGCCGTTTTTGGCGGAACGGACATCTTTCTGTGCCTCTCCGATTTTCAAGGAATACGCCTTCTGACTTTTGCTGTTCTCATCAGCCAATTGAAAGATGTCTTCCAACTTCATTTTCGTACCCTGTTCCTGCGCATTCACAATCGGTATATCTAACAAAAACAAGAGCAGCAGCACGGGCCATTTTAGTGTTGTCATATATCTTATTTACAAAATTTCGGCAAAATTAGCGTAAATAATTCTATAAAGAGAACTCATGGTTTGTAAATGAAAAGTTTTGTTCTTATATTTGCAATTGAAAAAAGCAATGATTATGCAAACAAATAATAGCAATCTCGCAAATACTGTTGATGATGCCTTCAACGTCAGGATAAGCGACATGAGGGAGTTTGCCGACAAGATGAGGACGACAAGCAGAACAATGTTGTTACACTGCACTGATGGGCGAGCCATAGTGAGTATCGACACCGATGACTATACTATAGAAAGAGGAGACAGCCTGTTCATCTTTCCACAAAAGGCAATACACGTAAGCAACGCCACAGAGGATTTCCTGACAACCTGTTTCACCTTCTGCAACGATATCCTGGATGATGTGGTAACAGGACTGTCCACCGCTCTGCTCCTTTACATCCACCACCACCCACTTGTAAAATTGGGAGCGACAGGACACTCTTTCATCAACGCCATGAGCGAATTAATAAAACGAGTGAAAAACGATGAGCGGCAGATTTACAAAAACAAGATAATATCCAACATTCTAAGCAACATCCTCCTGATACGTTATGGCACACAACAGATTGATGATACATTGGAAACCCACTACAACAGGAGCGAGGAACTGTTCAAGAGGTTCTTGACTGACGTGGAGATCTATTGTTGCCAAAATCACGGTGTAACAGAATTTGCCGCCCGGTTGTGCATAACACCGAAATACCTTACCGACATCACGAGAGTAAAACTCGGCAAGTCACCAAAGGAAATGATTGACGGTGCATTGCTGCGGCGGGCGGAAAGCAGCCTTATAAACACCCACAAGTCAATTAAAGAAATAAGCAACGACTGCGGCTTTAACACTCCCGCCTATTTTGCCCGTTTTTTCAGGCGCATGAAAGACATGACACCCCAAGACTTCCGCAAAAAAGCCTTCCCTGCACAATAATTAAAGTGATTATTTCTTGAACTTCCGATATACTTTCCAAGCAAGAACCACGGCATCAAAAACACCCACACCCGTTTTCAAGACATTGGAAATGACGGAGCCCTTGCTCTTCTTACTCTTTGGCTGCTTTGCAAACAGACTTTTCCACAAGTAACCCACTTCCTTGTTGTTGGCCTTAATCTGCGCCAGCACCATCTCCTTACGGTGGGTTACGTCCTTCAGACACTGATATTTTATCTGATTCTCCTGTATGCTTTCCATAATCAATTCATTAATAATTTAGTGATGAATTTCACCAAAGGTCGTTCTATCCACGCTTTCCTGAAGATATACAAAATGACCAACAACACTAAATAGAAAGCGGCGACGATACAGAAAGCCACTGGAGTACCCCCCTCAATAACATCAGACATTGCGTATGCTGCCGCAAACGAGAGGTAGGTCACAATAGCGATGATAAAAAAGAAAAGTATTGCAAAAAGGATAAGAACCGTAATGATTTTTACGGCTTTCTCTGCTGCCTCTAATTTCGCATATTCCTTCTGCAACAGAAAATTTTCCTTGACGAGCTTGACAAGCTGTCCTATCGTTTCTATGTTTTTGTCGTTTGAGAACACTGAGAATAAATGAGAATTAACCTATGATATTATTTTGGATATCCAACTACAATGATGATCGGGTGAGGAAAGCATATTACCATCCCACCCGATTATCAATTTTTATCACACTTCCTCTGCGATACCCTCTGCGATATCATCAACCTCTTTCTTAGTAAGTTTGATATTGCACTTCTTACAAATCTTTGTAATACTGTCGGAAATCTTGCAACGGGTATCCTTACCTGCTTCAGGAGCCAAGAGCAAGCCTAATGCTGCACCAGCCAATGCGCCTCCTAAAAATGCGCTAATGTAACCTAATGTTTTCATAATCTTTCTATTTTTAAATGTTTATATTATACTTTTCTTCTTTGCCATATTTCTAACTTAAACCTCCGACATTACTATGTCTGGATTCAAGGAGAGCGTTTTCATAGAGCAAAAATAATGATTTTTTCCTAATTAACAATCATAACAAGAATTTTTTTTGATAAAAACAGAGTATTATTCTTGTTTAACAAACTTTATGTGGGTATATCTTTTTTTTATAATTGTTTTTGTGTAATTTCGCACATTATTTGGGTAAATATAAGTTTAATTTCAAAATAACAAGATTGGAATATGAAAAAGTATTTGGTAATGTGCGTTGGCTTTTGTGTGGCTATTGCTTTCACAAGTTGTAAATCATCTGAGAGTGCCTACAAAAAGGCTTATGAGAAAGCCAAGGCTCAGGAAACCAATGGAGAGGACTTTGAGGGAAACGAGGAAATCGCCGTTGTCGCCCCGGTTGTTGAGAGGCCCGCTACCGAAGATGTCGTTGACAATGTTGACAATGTGCCAGTTCGCATGGAAACCGTGTCAATGGTTAACGGCAATGGGTTACGCAACTTCAGCGTGGTGGTAGGCTCCTTCGCTGTTCAGGCCAACGCAGAGGGATTGCAGAGTACACTTAAAAATCAAGGCTATGACGCTCAGATAGCATTCAACCCATCTAACGAGATGTACCGCGTGATAGCTGCTACTTTCGACATCAAGACAGATGCCGTTCGCAGTCGTAACGAGCTCCGTTCACAGTTCCCTGACGCTTGGCTGCTCTCTAACCAGTAAAAATATTGTGGCTCGTATATTGTCGATAGACTACGGCAAGAAAAGAACAGGGCTCGCGGTCACCGATCCACTGCAAATCATTGCAGGGGGATTGGTGACTGTTGATACATCGCTACTTCTCGATTACCTCAACAGTTATATCCAGAAAGAACAGGTTGAGCGCATAGTGGTTGGAGAGCCTCGACAGTCAGACGGTTCACCAAGTGAGAATATGATAAGAGTACAGCAGTTCGTGAGCCGGTGGCGCAAGGTGCACCCCGAAATTCCCATAGTGCTATACGACGAGCGTTTCACCTCCGTTCTTGCGCACCGGGCGATGATAGACGGTGGTTTGCGCAAAAAAACAAGACAGAACAAGGCATTGGTGGATGAGATAAGTGCCACCATCATTTTACAAGGCTATTTGGAATCTATTAGAAAGAGATAGAAGAATGATATTACCTATTTATATTTACGGACAGCCCGTGCTGCGCAAGGTGTCGGAAGATATCACGGCTGACTATCCTAAGCTCAAAGAATTGATTGCCGACATGTTTGAGACACTCTCTGCATCAGAAGGGATCGGACTTGCCGCTCCGCAAATCGGACTCAACATACGGATTTCCGTCCTCGATCTCGACCAACTGAAAGACGACCTCCCTGAGTACGCCGGTTTCCGCAAGGCTTACATCAACCCTCACATTATAGAATATGATGACAGTGAGACTGATACTCTTGAGGAAGGTTGCCTATCACTGCCTGGAATACGCGAGAACGTCAAACGTCCCAAACGCATACGCGTGAAGTATGCCGATGAGGACTTCACGGAGCATGAGGAATGGATAAGCGGCTATCTCGCACGCGTCATGCAACATGAGTTCGACCACCTTGATGCCAAGATGTTCATCGACCGTGTATCACCGCTAAGACGACAGCTTATCAAAGGCAAGCTGAAAGCCTTGCTACAAGGACGTTACCGTTGCTCCTACCGCACTAAACCGATAAAGAAATAGTATGTTTTCATGCGCAAATTGCTTATATCATTGGTGTTATTCGTCATGCCTGTGCTCACTTTCGCACAGTTCAGGACTAACAGACTGTTGGATGTAGGCAGAAGCGCGCTCTATTACGAGGACTATGTCCTGTCGATTCAATATTTCAACCAGGTGATAATGATGAAACCTTACCTCTACGAGCCGTGGTTTCTGAGAGGTGTGGCGAAATTCTATCTTGACGACTATGTGGGGGCAGAGAAAGACTGTTCAGAGGCGATACGCTTGAACCCTTATATCTCTGAAGTATATGAGGTTAGAGGACTTAGCCTTATCAAACAAGGCAGATACGATGAAGCGATCAAGGATTACGATAAGACTATCGAGTTCTCACCCTACAACAAAGGACTGTGGTACAACCGTGTGCTGTGCAAAATAGAGAACAAGGACTACGACGATGCCAATACCGACCTTGACTCGATGATAGTCATGTGGAAGACCTACGCAAAGTCGTATTCCCTCAAAGCTGAAGTATGCCTGCAACAGAAAGACACACTGACGGCGGGCAAGTACTTAGACCAGAGTCTTGAGGTTGACCCCTACGATGGTGATGTTTGGGCTATGCGCGCTCTCATCAGTATGTCAGAAGAAAAATGGAAAGATGCCGACCAGCAACTCTCAAAAGCCATTCACCTGAAACCAACCACACCAAACAACTATGTGAACCGTGCCCTTGCACGCTATAACATCAACAACCTGCGGGGCGCGCTCTCTGACTATGACAAGGCCATAGAACTTGACCCCAACAACTTCCTCGCTCACTACAACAGAGGACAGCTTCGTGTGCAGGTAGGAGACGACAACAGGGCAATCGCTGATTTCGACTATGTCATCAACATGGAGCCCAGCAACGTGATGGCGATATACAACCGCGCCATACTCCTTGAGCGCACTGGCGACATACAAGGGGCCATACGCGACTATTCCTCTTTGATCGATGAATACCCTAATTTCTGGGCTGGATTGAGCGGACGTGCGAGGTGCTACCGTCTTCTCGGAATGACCGCTAAAGCCGAGCAGGACGAGTTTCGCATTTTCAAGGCACAAAATGACAAGCACAACGGTGTACAGCCTCGTTGGAGCAAGAAACAGAAACTCAACGTAAGGAAAAAAAGCGAAATCGACTTCAACAAATACAACAACCTCGTCGTAGAGGACGAGAACAATATAGAGCACGAGTATTCCACCGCATACCGGGGACACGTGCAGAACAGGAAAGTGGATATTACATTCATGCCGATGTTTCAACTTTCATTCAGCCAGTATGACAACGGCATGAAATCTTATCAGGCTTTTGATGCCGACGTGGAGGATTTCAACCATAGATACAACCTTACGCACAAGTTGTTTGTCACCTGCAACGCAAAGCCTCTTTCAGAAGATGAGTCAAAGCAAATTTTCGACATGATAGACGTGCTCTCTGACAGTATCATGTCCTTGCGAAGCCTTAAAGCCAGTGGACATCTGTTGCTCCTGCGTGCCGTGGCTAATGGTGTGGTACAGAACTATGGCGATGCCGTGAGCGACCTAAGCGACTACATCCAGAGCGACAGCACATCGTCGATAGCCTATTGGCAGCGTGCCGTTTACCAGAGCCGCATGAACGAATATAACGCCTCACAAGGCGTTGACGTAAAAATGAAAATGGCAAGCGCATTGTCGGACATCAACAAAGCGATAAGCCTGAACAGCAAGAGTGCATACCTATATTACTGCCGTGGCAACCTGTATGCCTCAAACAAGGAATTTAACCTTGCCGTTGACAACTACACCAAAGCATTGGAGCTTGACCCCAACCTTGCCGAGGCTTATTACAACCGGGGCATTGCGAACATTGAACTAAACGACGCCGAAAGCGGGGTACACGACCTTAGCAAGGCTGGCGAATTAGGGCTGTACGACGCATACAGCATAATCAAGAAATACAGTAAGAAATAAGAGCAATATATAAATTGAGGTTTCGCAAATGCGAAACCTCAGTCTTTATTAGAACCCGTAAATATTTTTCAACTTGTCGCCCAACTTATTTCCACGCAAGTCAATGGCGACTATCTTGCCATCCTTGTCAAGGAGAACGTTTGCAGGTATTGCAGTAATACCGTATTTAGAAGCACCCTCCGACTTCCACGCCTTCAGGTCGCTGAGTTGCGGCCATTGCATGCCAAGATTACCTATTGCAGCTTTCCATGCCTCTGCCTTACTGTCGAAAGAGATACCTATAATCTCAAGACCGGCTGAATGATATTTCTTGTAGTTCTCAACCACATTTGGCATCTCCTGACGGCACGGACCGCACCAGCTTGCCCAGAAGTCAATAAGCACATAGTTGCCATTGCCGCACCACTCACTCAACTTTCTCGGATTGCCCTCCGTATCGTTCATCGTCAAATCAACGAACATCTTGCCAGGCAACCTCTTTTCCAAAGCAGCCAACTGGCTCTTGGCACGTGCCATGACAGGATGATTATAATATGGTGCATTGCTGTCTAAAAGGTCTTTCAACTCATCATATCCAAGCTCATAAATCACCTGATTGATGTAAATGGCAGGAATAAGATTATCCTTGTTTTCCATCACAATCTTTATTTGGTCGGCTGTCATGGCATCTGAAATCTCCTCATATTTCTTTTCAAGCTCCTCCATTTTCGACTTGTTTTCCTCATTTCCGTCTTTTGACAACGTTTCAGCCTCTGCCATTATCTCATTCAAATCATTCGCATACTTCTCATCCAATTGCCTGTCGTAATCAAACAGTTTCTTGTTGAGTTCAGACCCGGAAAACGTGTTTTTCACAAAATCGACATCTATCGGTGTACCGTCGTTGAAGAAAGAAATTCCGTAATTTCCAAAACCTATAGTTATAATATCGTTAAGAGCCTTGTTGCCCGTTATAGTGAACGAGCCATCAGCAACAACCACCTTCTCCATGGAATTGCGGTCGCTGTTTACCATCAAACTTACCTCCTTCACTTCATCAGGCACCACGCCCGTGATTTTAAAATCTGTTTCTTGCGCCAGCATAGAGAGCGCAGGCACAGCCAATAATATTAATGACAAAAACTTTCTCATATCCTTAAAGTATTAATGATTAATCGTTAATAATTTCTTTTCAAAAATTGCCCATTCGTTCAACCCCTACAAAGATATGGAATTTTTGTCAAATCTGAAATTATTGAGTGCAATGATTTTCTTTTCTGTATCTGGCAATGGGATACACGTCACTTGCACCGTCACCGATGGCGCTATTCTCTTCATCGCCTCAGCAATATTTCTTTTAGTGCTGTCAGCCACTTCTTGACCGATTATCTTCCCTTTGTCCGTTACTCCGAACAGTATCGTACCCTCTGAACTGTTAAGAAAGGCGCATAATGTCTCCATGCCACGTTCCAACTGTCCCGTGGTTTCCTTAAATTCAACATTGCTGCTTTCGGCATCAGATATTAGTTTCTTTATTATGTCGAGATTGTCAATTATCATTCATCCTTTTTTCTTAATGCAAAAGTAGTCATTTTAAGTCAAATTTCAACTATGGGAACGTATATTTTTAAAGACATTCATTCCCTTGCGACTTCAAAATATGTATTCAATATTTTAAATTACCACAAGCCGTAACAGTTTTGTCTTTACAAGCCTCGAATTTGAACCCGTGAATATCACTCATGACTTGAATATTTGTCTTTTTGTAAAAATACTATAACTCCATTCCGAAAAACTGTCACAAGTGACAGTTTTTCGGAATTCCTATCATTTTTAACCCATATCAAGCAAAGATTTGGAAATTGAAAAAATTGCATAAAAAATTATCGTGCAAATGATATTTTAGCTACTTTTGCAGCACCTTTTGAAAGAGCTATGTGGTTGATAGATTTATTTACGGCAACAGATTCCGTCGCTCATGTCGTATTGTTGTATGCGATAGTCATCGCCATAGGCGTGTATCTCGGAAAAATAAAGGTAGGAGGCGTTTCTATTGGGGTCTCTTTCGTATTGTTTGCGGGAATTGCCGCCGGGCATATTGGCTTCACCGCATCCCCAAACATACTCTCTTTCCTGCAGGAATTCGGCCTCATCCTGTTCGTCTTTATGATAGGTCTCCAAGTGGGTCCAGGTTTCTTCGCAAGTTTTAAGCACGATGGAATTACAATGAACGTATTGGCTGCAGTAATGATCGTGTTGAACATCGGAGTAATGTTCACGTGCTACTTCCTCTTTTTCGACACCTCAAATCCTAAAAACCTCCCGATGATGATAGGTACTCTATACGGTGCTGTTACCAACACTCCCGGTCTCGGCGCTGCAAGTGAGGCGTTGGGCTCCTTATTTCCAAAGAACGAAGTGCCGCAGATAGCATCCGGATATGCCTGTGCCTACCCTCTCGGAGTTCTCGGTATCATCGGTGCGATGATTGCCGTAAGGTATTTCTGCCATGTAAAACTTGAGAAAGAAGAACAGCAGTTGGCCGTCGAGGAGGAAGATAACGAGAACGTGAAGCCGCACCACATGACATTAGAAGTAACCAACTCTTATCTTGAAGGCAAGAAGCTGTTGCAAGTACACGCTTTTCTGAACCGCGATTTCGTATGTTCCAGAATACTCCATGACGGACATGTGAGCATACCAAACCGCAACACCATATTCCACAAGGGCGACAAGCTCTATTTCGTGTGTGCTGAAGCGGATGCTGAGGCAATCACCGCCTTTATCGGTCCCCCGACAGATGTTGACTGGGAGGAGCAGGACGTGCCGATGGTCAGCAAGAGGATTGTTGTAACCCGTTCTTCAATAAATGGCAAGACATTGGGAAAGATGCACTTTTCAAGAATATACGGAGTAAATGTCACCCGTGTTACTCGACAGGGAATGGAGCTGTTCGCCAGTCCAGGACTTGCACTGCAGGTAGGCGACCGCATCATGGTTGTAGGGCGCGAGGACGAGGTGAACCGCGTGGAAGCGATTTTGGGCAACTCTATAAAGCGGCTTGATGCTCCCAATATAGCTACTATATTCATCGGTATCTTCGTGGGAATACTGTTCGGCAGCATTCCAATAATGATACCTGGCATTCCGGTTCCCATAAAGCTCGGACTTGCCGGAGGTCCGCTTATCATCGCTATCCTCATTGGAAGATATGGCTACAAGGTGCACCTCGTGACTTACACCACGACAAGCGCAAACCTGATGCTCAGAGAAATCGGACTTGTCCTCTTTCTCGCAAGCGTTGGAATAAAGGCGGGAGCGGGATTCGCCGATACCGTGGTGGCTGGCGACGGGCTGAAATATGTTTACACGGGTTTTCTGATTACAGTAATCCCCATTCTCATCATCGGCTTAGTAGCAAGAATGAAATACAAGTTTAATTACTTCACTTTAATTGGCATGATTGGCGGTGCCTACACCGACCCGCCGGCTTTGGCGTATTCATCTTCAATATGCTCTAAGGAAGCACCCGCCGTAGGCTACTCCACGGTGTACCCTCTGAGCATGTTCTTGAGAATATTCCTCGCACAGATATTAGTGCTTTTCTTCTGTAGATAATGAAAATCTAAATATACAACTGTAACAACAATGAAAAGAACAGGCCTACTGCTTTGCGCTATGTTTCTTGGTACTGTCGCCATACTCGCCCAAGGCGCACGAAACATCAAGATCAACGAGGTGCAAACAAAGAACACGGCTGGTTTGTTAGACTCTTACGGAGACAGAAATGCCTGGGTGGAATTGGCTAACACAGCTTTTTCCACTTACGATGTGAGAGGTATGTACATAACAACTGACCGACGAGTACTCGACAAAAGCCTCTCCGTGCCGCAACGTGTCGGCATGATGAGCTGCATTCCAAGCAATGACGAGCGAACCACACTGTCTGCTCGTAAACACATCGTGCTGTTCCTAAACAGCAACCCCTCAAAGGGTACACAACATCTTACAGCACTTGTGGATAGCGACAAGCCCATGTGGATCGCACTCTACGACGGCAACGGCATTGATATCATCGACTCTGTTACCGTTCCCGTGCTGGCAGAGAACCAGTCGTATGCTCGTCAGAAAGATGGGGCTGTGCTTTGGGAGGTGAAAAGCAAGGACAACGTAACACCTGGAATAGAAAACTATATTCACGTCAACGAGACGAAGATAGCGAAACTCAAACGAGAAGACCCGCACGGCTTCGGAATAACAATCCTCTCAATGGGCATCGTGTTCTCCTGCCTCGCTCTGCTCTACGTTTTCTTCCGACTGCTCGGCCTGTTCATGTCCCACAAGGAGGCGTTGGCAAAGGCAGCAAAGATGCAGCCGATAAAGACGGCTGTCAAAACTGGTGAGATAATCGCCGAGACAGGACACAAGACAAAGGTAATGCTCAAGGACGGCGTGCAGACCGGTGGTATAGACAAGGAAATATACATCGCCGTAATCGCAATGGCTCTCAAGCAATATGGCGACAACGTACACGACATCGAGAGCAACATCATTACCATAAAGCCACGACACACTTACTGGAACGTGCTGCCAGAAGAGCCGATAATGCCTTAATTAAAAACAGAATTTCTTACTTACAATAAATACACACGGATATGAACAAGTATCAATATAAAGTTCAAGGTATCGACTATGAAGTTGAAATAGTTGATGTTGATGGAAACATAGCCAAAGTTAACGTAAACGGCATTCCCTTTGAAGTGGAAATGAAAGAGCCTATACACTCCGCAGCTTCGCAAAACAAACCGAAAGTAGCCGTTCATGTCCCGGCACCAAATGCCACAGCCCAACCGACACCCGCAGTACAACCAGCGCAGAAGCCGGCCGAAGGTGAGGGAACAAAGGTCACAGCCCCACTGCCTGGCACAATCACCGAAATCAGGGTTAACGTCGGCGATACAGTAAAGCAGGGCAAGTGCGTCGTCGTGCTTGAGGCCATGAAGATGCAGAACAAGATTGAGGCTGAATGTGATGGAACAATCACCTCTATAAACGTAAGCAAGGGCGACGCCGTTATGGAAGGGGACACTTTAGTAGTAATCGGATAATCTTATCGACATGGAATTTACAGGTTTTATAGCAAGAAACTTCAATGAGTTTCTTTCATATACTGGCTTCGCCAATGCGGAATTCACCAATATCATTATGATAATCATCGGTATCGTCGCTATCTGGCTTGCCATAAAAAAGAACTTCGAACCTCTGTTGCTCGTACCCATTGGTCTCGGCATCATCCTCGGCAACATACCATTCCGTGCTGACGCAGGACTTGAAATCGGACTTTATGAGGACAACTCCGTGCTGAATATTTTCTACCAAGGTGTGAGACAAGGCTGGTACCCTCCTCTTGTGTTCCTTGGCATTGGTGCAATGACCGACTTCTCAGCGCTTATCAGTAACCCCAAACTTATCCTCATCGGAGCGGCGGCTCAATTCGGCATCTTCGGCGCTTATATGTTGGCAACGGCTCTTGGCTTCGAACCCAACCAGGCTGCCGGCATCGCAATAATCGGTGGCGCAGACGGGCCGACTGCCATCTTCCTCTCATCAAAACTATGCCCCAACCTAATGGGAGCGATTGCCGTGTGCGCTTATTCCTATATGGCTCTCGTACCAGTGATACAGCCGCCGCTCATGCGTCTGCTCACAACAAAGAAAGAAAGAGTAATCCACATGAAACCGGCACGCAACGTCAGCCAGACAGAGCGTATCCTGTTCCCTATCATCGGCCTGTTGCTCACCACGTTCATCGTTCCATCAGGACTGCCACTCTTGGGTATGCTCTTCTTTGGTAACCTGCTGAAAGAATCGGGCAAGACGACTCGACTTGCAAAGACTGCGGGCAATTCCCTCAACGACATCGTCGTGATGCTACTCGGACTTACCGTAGGGTGCTCCACACAGGCAAGCGAGTTCCTCACACTCAACACCATCTTCATCTTCCTGCTCGGCGCATTGGCTTTCGTTATCGCTTCTGCCTCCGGAGTGCTGTTCGTGAAATTCATGAACCTCTTCCTGCCGAAAAGGAAGAAAATCAACCCGCTTATCGGAAACGCCGGAGTAAGTGCTGTTCCCATGAGTGCACGCATCTCCAACAACATAGGACTTGAATACGACCGCCACAATTTCCTCCTCATGCACGCCATGGGGCCTAACGTGGCTGGAGTCATCGGCTCCGCAGTAGCAGCAGGTGCATTATTAGGGTTCCTTTCTTAAACTCATAGAGAGGCGTAAACAAGCAGCTTTTCTGCTTGGGCACGCCTCTTTACTTGTTTAGGTTGCGAATATTTTGTTTTATTCCCCAAACATTTATGTTTTTACGCCGTTTTTGTGTAAGTTTGCAACAACAAACAACTTTTTGAAAAATAAACCGCGACAATTATGAAAAAACTCATACCTTTCATTTTTCTTATCTTCGCCTTCTCCGCAATTTCATGCAGTAGTAACAAGACAAAGCAGAATAAGACTTTAACAAACGATTCCATCAGTTCGACAACGAAGTTTGAAGGTGACTCCACGCTCTATGGGCTTGCCTGCGAGGGTTGTACTGACTCAGTACTCATTTTCCTCTCTTTCGATGGTGGAGACCCCATAACCTACGACATCATCGATGCCGTTCAGAAACACAGAATATTGGGACGAATGACCACGGGCGACTGGATTGCCGTAGTGCTCAACCCTAACGACAGCACCGTAGCCGATGAGGTGATCAACCTCGACCAACTGAAAGGCAACTGGGTTTATCAGGCAATGCCTGTACTGCGTAACGGCATAAAGAAAGAGCTGAATTCCAAAAACATAGACGAGAATGTCGACTCGATAATACAGTCAAGTATGAAACCAAACGAACAGGGTTTCGCTCTAAAACGTAATAATGTGGCTGAGCCTATCGGCAAAAAATATTCTAACCAGGACAACAGTCCGGTGGTTTATCCGGAAATAAAGAATTATACTGAATGGAGAATTTACAACGGAGCACTTATCCTCTCACAAAAACAAGTAGTAAGACAAGACAAGAAAATCTCCACTGTCTTGGAAAACGATACTGCGGAGATCACTTTCCTCAGAAAGGATAGCCTCCGACTGAAATTCAAAAACGGCACACAAGGATATTATAGAAAAGATTAACCCTTTAAGCCGAAATTCTGAAACCTCGCCTCAGCCAATTTCTCGTATTTTGTTCCTGGCATACCGAAATTGGCATACGGGTATATGCTTATCCCACCCCTTGGGGTGAATATTCCCGTTACCTCGATATATTTGGGATTCATAAGTTTTATAAGGTCTTTCATGATTATGTTCACACAGTCCTCATGAAAATCACCATGGTTTCTGAAACTGAATAGGTAGAGTTTCAGACTCTTGCTCTCTACCATACGCTCCCCAGGTACATAGCTGATCCTTATCTCCGCAAAGTCCGGCTGACCGGTTATCGGGCATAGCGACGTGAACTCTGGACAGTTGAACCTCACCCAATAGTCATTCTCCGGATGCTTGTTGGCAAATGTCTCCAATACCTCCGGCGAATAATCCAGCTTGTATTCAGTCTTCGCACCTAAACTTCTCAGTCCATCGCCTTTTCTGTCATCTCTCATTTATTCTACTCCTTTACCTTAAATACATTGTAATTGATTCCATTATCATATACATCTGTACCCTCATACTCCTTCGTCTTTTTTACGACACGGATAGTAAGCGGCAGCACGATTATCTCATACAAAGTTTTCAGCATCACCTGCGACATAATCAGCGACAGCATCTCCGTCGCAGGTACAACTCCTGACAGAGCCAACGGAAAAAACACGATAGAATCGGCTCCCTCTCCGAATATAGTGCTTACCACGGCACGCAAAGAGAAATGTCTGCCCTTTGAGGATATTTTCATGCGGCTCATCACGTAGGCGTTGATGAACGAGCCGACCAAGAAAGCCACAAACGACGCTGCTGCAATGCGTGGTGCAAGACCGAACACGGCATGAAAGCCCTCCTCGTTGTTCCAATATGGCGCACCCGGTATGGCATCCGCCAATGCACCGAACAACACGAAGATGAAATTCATCGCAAATCCCGTCCATATCAGCAGGCGTGCCTTACGATAGCCCCACACCTCGCAGACACAGTCGTTTATAATATATGATACTGGGAAAACCAACAATCCGCCTGTGATATTCACAGGTCCCAACAATATCTGCTTTGTCTCCAATACGTTTGCCGTTATCAGGCAAACGCAAAAAAGTATGCTGAAAAGCATGAACAGCACACTTACCTGTCGCTTTCTTTCTTTCATTTCCTTGTTTTTATAGAGGTTGCAAGCACTCTGTTTCGAGCGCAAAAATATAAAAAATTCTCCATTAATCCTTTTTTCGCATAATATTATTTCACTCACGTAAATTTTTCGGATAAAATAAATCATTTCCAACATTGGTGAGTCACATAAATTAAAAGATGTTTAAAAAACAAGTTGAATTTCTTGTGAAATCCAAAACTTTGTCTTACCTTTGCATCGCTAGATTCCGCCACGCTTCCTATTTTATACAGCGTACCAGGGCGGAACTTTTTCTTTTAGCTATTTTAGCTTAGCTGAACATATTTGAACTCACTGATTAAGCATATAAAAACCAAGTTCGTTTAAAATATTGATTTGGATAATATCATGAGGATTAGACAGCATTATAGGGCAATATTCTGATAAAATCCGACTTTTTTTTTAATTATGAATTACACAAAATCACCTCTCAAAATTCCAGATTTAATCCAAATATTAAAAAATAGAGGGTTAACATTTGCTGACAACAACGAAATTTTGACATTTCTTGAAAATATCAGTTATTTTCGTTTTAGGACTTATCTTCGTCCTATGGAACAAAATCACGTTACACATAAGTACAAAACTGATGCTTCTTTTGAAAAGGCAGTGGCATTATATAAGTTTGATACTCAATTAAGAGAACTTGTGTTTTCTGCAATTCAGCAAATAGAAATTTCTCTGCGAGCAAAGATTATCAACCATTTTTCATTAAGCTATGGACCATTCTGGTTTATGCAACCAGAACTGGCTATTGACAAACATAAGTTTACTGAAAATTTAGGAACATTGGAAAGAGAGCTCCAACGCTCCAAAAGCGATTTTATTAAAGAACATTACGCCAAATATGGTAAAGAAGGTTATCCACCAGCATGGAAAATGTTGGAGCTGGTTTCATTTGGTTGTCTTACCAAACTCTATTTAAATTTTTCAGATACACGTATCAAAAAGAATATTGCACGTTCATATTTTGTTCCACAACATGAGATACTTGGAAGCTGGATGAAATCTGTCAATGCACTAAGAAATGCGTGCGCACATCATGAACGCATTTGGAATCGAGCCATGCCTGCTATACCACAGATTCCTGATACTTTACACAATTTGTGGATAATGAACAAACCTCAAAGTTCTAACCGTTTTTATTCTGTTTTTTGTTGTTTAATTTATTGGCTCAACACAATAAATCCAAATAATACATTGACTCAGAATTTCAAATCATTGATACAATCTTTTCCTAACGTAGATACAGCAGCGATGGGATTTCCTCAAAATTGGAAAGAAGATCCTTTTTGGATATAATACACGCAAACCATGAATTGTCGAAAAATTTTTCAAAGGTTTTATATTATTAATTTGGCATTTACCTTATTGATAATAGCATAAATTAAAAGATGTTTAAAAAAACGAGTTGAATTTCTTGTGAAATCCAAAACTTTGTCTTACCTTTGCACCGCTCTCTGAATAAGAGAGGGATTTCACAATCCGATTTTTGCTGGACAATACGTAAAAAAAATTTTTTCCCCCCCCCAATAGGGTTGGAGCGTAAATAGGGTGGATTCATCTAATGGTTAGGATACAAGATTCTCAATCTTGGCATAGGGGTTCGATTCCCCTATCCACTACAAAAGCACCTTGTAGATAATTTATTTACAAGGTGCTGTTTTTTATACTGACAAAAGATAAGGCAATGGCACTAAGAAAACTCGTTTTATTTATTCTGCTTTCTGTTTGTGCAGTGGCAATGGCGCAAGATGACATTGTAGCGGCTGACACCACAATCAATCTTAATGAGGTAACAGTCAACGGGGTACGGATAATCAACAAGGTGGACCGACAACTGTATATTCCCTCCAAGACAATAGTAAAGCACTCGTCAAACGGGTATGAGTTGCTTGACAAGCTCTCGCTCAACGGTATCAGGGTGAACATTGCCGAACGTAAAATCAGCTCCACACGGGGCGGCGACGTGCAGATACGCATAAACGACATAAAAGCGGAGATGCAGGACATCATATCACTGCAGACAGATGAAGTGCTGCGCGTGGAATACATCGACAACCCTGGCGTAAGGTATTCCGACGACAACCTCGCCGCCGTGATCAACTATGTAGTAAAGCGCAGATATTCCGGTTGTGTGGGAGGCGCAAGCACCGGCCAGGCCTTCACCACTGGCTTCAACAACACCGATACTTATTTCAAGTTCAACTATAAGAAATCGGAGTTCAGCATCAACTACGACTTCTCATATCGTGAATACGACAAGCGGCGGTATAGCAGCTACACAACATATAAATTCCCTGATGGCACGGTACACGACAAGAACTACATCGGCCTTAACACCCCTTTCATGTACGCCACCAACGACATACAGATAGCATACAACCTTGCTGAGCCTGACAAATACACATTGAACATAGCCTTTAAGTTCAACAACTACAACTCTCCGAAACGCGGCGTCAACAAGTTGGTTGAGGAGACAGGGCAGCCCGAACTCTACTTATTCAACAAAATAAAAGATGGAACACAAACACCGGCATTCGACATCTATTACTCTCTCAACATGCCCCACAACCAGAATATAGCGTTGAATGCAGTGGGTACATATATCGGCACCGACTACTCGTATCAGATGAAAGACTATCTCTATGACCAATCGGCAGAACAGTCGATGCAGAGCGACCCTCTCAACGATTACAGCTACACCACCGACGGTAAGAAATACTCGCTCATCACAGAAGC
>JAJPZD010000274.1 GCA_021204605.1 Prevotella sp. | reverse complement strand
CAACGTTTTTCTTCAGACTTTCCACCTGCTTAGCCTCCAACTGGCTCTTCTCGTCAGAAGAGTTGTAAAGAACAAGAGCATTGCTGACCTCGCTGCCGGCAGAGAGGATTGCGTTCTGCCATGTGTTGTAAGCCTGCTCTTCCTGTGCCTTGGCAACTTTCAGGTTGGCAATGAGCTGTCCGTTCATGAATATCGGCTGCACAAGACTACCTACTGCACTAAGGAGCCATTTTCCCGGATTTACTATTGCAACACCGGAACTGTTGGTAAAAGCACCGGAGCCACTGATAGTAATGCTTGGATAGAACTTAGAGCGGGCAGTCTTTACATCGTAGAAGCACTGAGCGAGGCTCATCTCCGCATAGTGAACGTCAGGTCGGTTGTTGAGCATGCTGATGGCGATACCTGTGCTGAACTCTGTCGGCAGAGACTGGTCTTCGAGTTTGCCACGACTGATAGTCTGGGCAGCCTGTCCCAACAGCAGCGACATGGAGTTCTCAGTCTCACGGATCTGTCGTTTGAGGTCAGCAGCCTGTGTCAACACAGAATAGTAGTTGGCCTCAGCGCTGAGCACACTGGTCTCACGCGTGTTGCCAAGTTCCTTCTGCAGTTTCATCATGTCCCACGTGTCTTTTGTGAGGCCCGTCATATCGTCAACAATCTCAAGTTGCTTGTCGAGCATCATAAGGGTGTAGTACATATTAGCGATGTTGGCAATAAGGTTAGTCTTTACCACAAGCTGGTAATCCTTTGTCGCCAAGAGAGCCTTCTGTGCGCTGCGTTTCTGGTTCATGAGGTTGCCGAAGAGGTCAATACTCCAGCTTGCGTTGATAGGCAGGGAGTAAGTCTTAGTCGCCTTGTTGCCGTCCCAAGAGGAGATAGTCCCCGATGGTGAGAAGTTAAATGAGGGAACGAAAGCCAATTTTGAGGCCAACAGTTGAGCCTCAACCATTTTCACGTTCAACGCCGCGTTGAGCATGTCAACATTGTGTGAAAGTCCCATCTCGATGAGCGACTGCAGCTGTGGGTCTGTGAATACGCTTCTCCATGGCAGGTTGCCGAAGCTTGCCGTATCAGTAACCACCAATGTATCAGTGTTAGAAACCACGTCGCGCACCAGTCCTTCAGTGTTCACGTCAGGTCTTTCATATTTTCCGTAGATTCCACAGCTGCAGAGAATAACAGCTGCGGAAATCATTAGTAATATATTATTCTTTTTCATCATTGTTTTCATTATTCAGCGTTTCTAATGGACGTGTGTATTGCATCAGTTCCGTATCGACAGAAGCCACATTGTCTTCGAACTGTAGAGGTTTGAACTTCTCCTGCAAACGCTCGAAAATGTAGAAGAGAGCCGGCACCACCATAATCTGGCAGAGCATACCGATAAGCATACCGCCGACGGCAGCCGCACCAAGTGTCATGTTTCCGTTGTAACCTACACCTACTGGGATAAGCAAAGGCAAAAGACCGATGATCATAGCCAAGGAGGTCATAAGAATAGGACGCAGACGGGCGGTAGCACCGAGGACAGCAGCCCACGAGATTGCCATACCGGTCATACGGCGTTCAAGTGCGAACTGTACGATAAGGATGGCGTTTTTCGCAAGAAGTCCGATAAGCATAATCAATGCGATCTGCATATAGATATCGTTGTTCTTACCGAAGATGTTCGTGAAGATGAACGCACCGGCTATACCGAAAGGTATGGAGAGGATTACCGACAACGGCAGGATGTAGCTTTCGTACTGTGCACTAAGAATAAGGTAAACGAACAAGAGACAGAGAACGAAGATAATCATCGTGGAGTTGCTCGATTCCTGCTCGGAACGAGTAAGACCGGAGTACTCGTAAGTAACGCCAGCAGGCAGGTTGGTGCTTGCCACCTCCTCGATAGCCTTGATGGCGTCTCCTGATGAGTAACCGTTGCTTGCCGCTGCGTTCACGTTGATAGCCGTAAACAAGTTGAAACGGTCGATTTCCTGCGGACCGTACATCTTGGATATTGTAACGAACTCGTTTATAGGCGCCATGCCGGAAGAAGTGCGTACATAAATGTTGCTGAGGCTTTTGAGGTCGGCACGTTGTTCCGGATCAGCCTGAACCATAACACGGCAAAGCTTACCATAAATGTTATAGTTGGAAGCGTAGAGACCGCCGTAGTAGCCTTGCATAGTTGACAACACAGTGCTTGGACTGACACCGCTCTGCTTACACTTTGCTACATCCACGTCAAGATAGTATTGTGGATATTTAGAGTCGTAGGAAGTCATGGCGTTGGTGATTTCCGGACGTTTGTTCAACTCTGTCAAGAAATTCTGCGTGGTGTTGAAGAAGTCGTTGACATCACCACCGGTACGGTCCTCCATAGACAATGTTAAACCGCTCGTTACGGAGAAGCCCTGTACCATAGGCGGTTGGAATGCGAGCACCTGTGCGCCTTTCAACGCACCAGTCTGCTTGTAGATCATACCGAGCACCATAGTGGAGCCGAGGTTATGAACACCAAGATATTTCATTATTGATTCCTTACTATTACGTTCAGCGAAAGGCTTCAGCTTGAGAATGAACGTACCTTGGTTGGAGCCCTGCCCAGCCACGAAGTTGTAACCTACGATTTGAGCACGTCCTTGTACAGCCGGGTTGGTAGCGAACATAGAGTCGATAGTACTCAAATATTCATTGGTTTTCTCCGCACTTGTACCAGGCGCTGTTGATACGGTGGCGAACACAGTACCTGTATCCTCATCAGGGATAAGACCAGTTCTCGTTGTCGTAGCCGTGTAAACAAGAACTACGATACCGATGACAACAATAATCAGAGAAAGTATCGGTCTCTCAACAAGTCGGCGAACATTTTTCTTATATTTGTCCAACACCTTATTATATACAGTGTTGAAAGAGACATGGAATCTGTCAAGCATTGACATCTTGCGCTCAGTGCCATCGGCGTTCTTCGGTTTCAGCAAAACGGCGCACATAGCCGGAGACAGCGTCAACGCATTGACAGCCGAGATGACGATGGCGATAGCCATAGTGATACCAAACTCCTTGTAGAATACACCAGACGTACCACCGATGAAGGAGACAGGGATGAACACTGAGGCCATCACAAGAGTAATGGAGATAATAGCGCCGGAAATCTCACCCATGGCATCCAAAGAGGCTTGCAGTGCGGATTTATATCCTAAGTCCAGCTTGGCGTGGACAGCCTCGACGACCACAATCGCATCATCGACCACAATCGCAATAGCAAGCACGAGAGCGGAGAGCGTAAGCAAGTTAAGCGAGAAGCCGAATACATAAAGGAAGAAGAATGTTCCCACAAGAGATACCGGCACCGCGATAAGCGGGATGAGCGTGGAGCGGAAGTCCTGCAAGAAGATATACACCACGATAAACACGAGGATAAACGTCTCGATGAGAGTCTTGATAAGGTCCTCAATAGAAGCATAGAGGAACTCTGTTACATCCTGCATATACTCCATCTTCATTCCAGGAGGGTATGACTTTTCCTGATCGGCAAGTACGGCTTTGATACCTTTCACGATATTATTCGCATTGGAGCCGGCAGTCTGTGTGATCATAATAGGCACGGCAGGATTGTTGTTGAACACACTCTTGATAGCGTAAGCCTGCTTACCAGTCTCTACGGTAGCCACATCTTTCACACGTACCAATTGACCGTTAGGATCAGCGGAAATCACCATGTCGGCGAATTCCTCCGGCGTTTTCAGACGTCCCTTATAGTTGATGGTATATTCGTATTGCTTATCACTTGTCTCACCGAACTTACCAGGCGCAGCCTCAATGTTCTGCTCTGAAAGAACGGTTGTAATATCCGAAGGGATAAGGTTGTGATTCTTCATCTTCACAGGGTCGAGCCACAAACGCATAGAGTAAAGGGCATCACCAAGAGCCTGAACCTCACCAACTCCATCGACACGCTTGATAGCCGGAATGATATTGATGTTAGCATAGTTGTAGAGGAACTTGTCATCGTAACGCCCGTCGCTGGTGAACGACATGAAGAGCACGGTGGAAGTCTGTCGTTTCATCACGGTGACACCGGCCTGCGTAACCTCCGCCGGCAGCAACGATTCGGCTTGTGACACACGATTCTGTACGTTAACCTGCGCCATATCCGCATTCATTCCCTGTTTGAAATATACCTGTATTGTAGCGGAACCATCGTTGGTTGCCGATGATGTCATGTAAGTCATACCCTCAACACCGTTGATCTGCTCCTCCAAAGGTGCAAGCACGGAGTTAAGCACTGTTTCGGCATTCGCTCCCTGATAGGTAGCCCTCACCATCACCGTCGGTGGGGCAACGTCAGGATACTGCTCGATAGGCAGCGAAACAATTCCTATCAGACCCAAAATCACCAAAATGATAGAGATGACAGTGGATAGAACAGGGCGTTTTATAAAGTTATCAAATCTCATTATCTTCTAATTTAAACAGTTAACTGATTGAACAATTACTTCGTAAGGTCGTCCTTCAACTTGCCCAAGTCATCCTGGTCGCTACCCATAGCCTTGGTGTCTTCGATTTTCTTCTTATATTCTTCTTCGGTGAGAGGAGTAATCTCCATACCGTCGGAGAGGGATGTAATACCGCTAACGACAAACTTGTCGCCGGCTTTGAGACCACCTGTAACAATGTAGTTGACACCGTCGTCGTTAGGATCCACGGTTATGGCAGTATATTTCACCTTGTTGTCTTTACCTAATATATAAATGAAATACTGGTCTTGCACCTGTGCTACTGCAGCCTGTGGGATGATGATTGTATTTTCAAGAGTGTAAGGCACGAGGATACTGCCTGACCCACCGCTCTTCAAGAGGTGGTCGGGGTTGGCGAAGATTGCTTTTACGAGTACAGAACCCATTGTCTGATCGATAACACCGCTGATGGTGGAAACCTTTCCCTCATGGTCGTACAGAGTGCCATCGGCAAGCTGCAACTGTACTGGTGGGTAATCGTTTATTGCGGTATGAATACCACCACTTTCCCTTGTCAAATTGAGAAGGTCTTTTTCAGTCATGGAGAAGTAAACCTCCATAGTCTCGATGTCGGAAACCGTGGTAAGTGGGTCTTCGTTGGAAGAGCTTACCAAAGCGCCCACCTTGTAAGGGAGGTCGCCGACGACGCCATTTACAGGACTCGTGATGTAGCAGAAGTCAAGATTTTGCTTAGCCGACACATAGTTAGCCTGTGCCTGTGCCAAAGCAGCCTCTGCGGAGTCGTAAGAGTTCTTAGCGGACTGCAGTTCGTAAGAACCAATAACGTTGTTCTCAAACAATTTCTGACTGTTTTCGTAGGTCAGTTTAGCAGTGTTAAGCTGCGCTTCGGCTGCGGCGACGGCAGCTTTAGTCTGGCGGACGGCAGCCTCGTAGGTTACATTATCTATGACGAACATGAGTTGTCCTTGTTTGATTACCTGACCCTCACTAACGCATATCTTAGTGATAAATCCTGAAATTTTCGGTCGGATTTCAACATCTTGAACACCGGTAATGGTGGCAGGATAAGAAGACTGTAAATCCGCTTTCTGCGTCTTGGCTGTCCTTACGGCATACCCGTTGTCAG
>JAJPZD010000172.1 GCA_021204605.1 Prevotella sp. | reverse complement strand
ATTTCGTCACACCGGTAAGGAATGCGAAACGGATATATTTGCTTTGGGTTTTCAATACAGAGTAGATTGACTTTAACGTGGAGCGGAATTCCTCCTGCAACTCTTCATTATCTATAGCATTGAGTATCGGCTTGTCGTATTCGTCAACCAATATCACCACTTTCTCGCTCGTCTTCTCGTATGCACGCTGGACAATGTTCTTGAAACGCATCTCAAATGTTGCGCCTTCTTCTGAGGAACCGTAGAGTTCCTCCCATTCAAGGAAAATGCTGTTCAAATTTCTTTCCAGATTATCCAATGTGTGGTATCTTCCTGTATTCAGGTCTAAATACAATACAGGATATTTCTTCCATTCCGTCTCCAACGGCTCGATGGCAAGTCCTTTGAACAGTTCACGCTTGCCTAAGAAATATGCCTCCATCATAGAAAGCAGCAACGACTTCCCGAAACGGCGCGGGCGGGAAAGGAAATAGAATTTCCCCGTTGACGTCAGCTCATACATCCGTGCCGTCTTGTCAACATAAACACAACCTTCCATCCGCAGGTCCTCGAAACTTTGTATGCCTATTGGATATCTCATGGTGCCATGCAAGTAAAAAGTTAAAAATTAAAAGTTAAAAGTTCGATGCGGCTGAAGCCGAATATGTGGGACTTTGTTCGAGTGGTTGCCAATCAAGGCATTTATCATCACATCTCTGAAATTTTCTGCTAAATTAATGATTTCTTTCTAATTTTTCAAATTTTCCCCTTTAAATCTGTATTTTCAACATTTCGCAAGCAATCTTGCTTTTTTATTATTTCTTATTTTGCCGCAGGCATTACCCCATTAGGCAATTCTTAATTCTTAATTCTTAATTTGCGAAGCACCACTCCGTCAGGCAATTCTCCCCTAAGGGGGAGTTAGAGGGGGCTTGGGCTTATATTTCAAACACCTCCATTTCATCCGTCAATTCCGTATTAGCAAATATCTCCCTCGCTTCTTCAAGAAATCTGCTCTCGTCCTGATACCGTGACGAGTAATGCCCGATAATCAGCCGTTTCACGTGGGCATCACGCGCCACGGTGGCAGCCTGTGCAGCCGTACTGTGGTGATATGCTTCCGCCAATTCCTTGTTGTCGTTGCAGTATGTCGCCTCGTGGTATAGCAGGTCAACGCCCTCAACAATTTTATGCAGCCCCGGCATATATTTCGTGTCGGAGCAGTAGGCGTATTTGCGTGGCGCGTCGGCCGGCGTGGTGAGACGTGTGTGGGGGATTACCGTGCCGTCATCCAACTGCCAGTCGGCCCCGTTCTTTATGTTGTTGATGTAGCACGTGGGGATGTTGTAAAACTGTATCATGTCCGGACGGATATGCGGCAGTGCCTGTTTTTCGTGGAACAGATAACCGCAGCACGGTATGCGGTGGTCAAGGGGTATCGTCGTAACGGTAACGCTCCTGTCATCATATACTATATCAACAACTGTGGGGTCAACCTTGTGGAAAACAACCTCAAAGCCCAACGAGTTGCAGAAGACCTCCATCTCCTCGTTCAGTATCTTCTTAAAGTCCTCGTGGGCATAGATATGTAGAGGTGCAGTTCTTCCCAACAGTCCTAAGGTGGAGATCATCCCTATCACCCCGAAACAGTGATCACCGTGCAGATGGGATATGAATATCGCGGTTATCTTGCTGAAACTGGTCTTTGAACGCCGCAACTGCAACTGTGTGCCTTCACCGCAGTCTATCATGAACATCTTGTTCCTGATCTCCACAACCTGTGACGACGCATAGTGCTTCAATGTCGGCAAGGCACTTCCACAACCGAGGATATGTATCTTAAATGGGAGCATCTAACTGTTGTTGTTCTTCTTTCTGTTGGTCCTGTTCTTTTGGTATCCGTTTATAGTCGTAAATGCCGTTGTTGTTTTCAAGGAACAGTGAATCTGCTCCGAGTGAAAAGATGTCAAACGTATCGGGGGAGAGTATCAAATGCCCATTCCATATCTTCCATTCTGTATATGGATGACTGCTGTTCTCCTCACACACCACTTTTCCTCCCTCGCAGATCTCAAAACTCTTGTCTATACTTTCCCACTTTCCGAGCAGTGATGTCAGGTTAATCACTTTTTTTGCATATAGGTTTCCATCAACGTCCTTCCCTGTTATCACTGCAAGGTAGTCGCCGACAAACAAGCCCCCTTGCACGTCAGAAATAGTCTCATCATACTCATCATCGTAAAGTGAGATGAATATGGAGTCTCCGTTGTCCTTCACCAACTGCAGGATATGCATGGCGGTACTCTCACCGCACTTGCCGTACATCGTACTGTCAACTATGCCATCATCTGTAGAGCCTGATGTATTCTGCTGTGCCTTATTATCATTGCAGCCTACTATTATCGCAGCTATGACAACCACAAAAAGCCATTTGAAAATACTCCTCATTGACTTCCCCAAGCTGAAATGCGGTGACTCTAAATTTTTCATTTTTAATTTTTCATTCTTCATTTTTAATTTCCCCACACTCCGTTAGGCAAAGTCCCCCAAAGGGGATTTAGGGGGCTTCTTAATTCTTAATTTGCTCGCGGCATTTCGCCTCGTTCCATAGTTTGTCCATTTCCTCAAGCGACATTTCCGTTAGAGGCTTTCCTGCCTTTATGGAATGTTCCTCGATATAGTTGAAACGTGAGATGAATTTCTGGTTGGTATGCTCAAGGGCATTGTCGGGATTCAGGTGATACAGTCGTGCTGCGTTGATCAGGCTGAACAGAAAGTCGCCAAGCTCCCTCGTCGAGTTCTCCTCATCGCCCTTCCGCAATTCCACTTCCAACTCATCCAATTCTTCTCGCACCTTAGCCCATACATCACCCTTGTCCTTCCAGTCGAAACCTACGTTTTGCGCCTTTTCCTGAATACGGAACGCCTTTATCAGCGAGGGCAGCGCATCGGGAATGCCGGAAAGCACACTCTTGTTGCCGTCCTTTTCCTTGAGCTTGATCTGCTCCCAGTTTTCCAACACCTGTTCGGTTGTCTCAGCCTTTACGTTGCCATAAACATGAGGGTGGCGGAATATCAACTTGTCAGCCTGCGTGTTGCAGACATCAGCGATGTCAAAGTCGCCTGTCTCGCTGCCTATCAACGCATAGAAACAAACATGCAGCAGCACGTCGCCGAGCTCCTTGCAGATGTTTTTCTTGTCGTCCTTCATCAGGGCATCACACAGTTCGAAGGTCTCCTCAATGGTATTCGGTCTCAGACTTTCGTTTGTCTGTTTCCTGTCCCACGGACATTTCACGCGGAGAGTGTCAAGCACATCGAGCAACCTGCCGAAAGCAGCTAATTTCTCTTCCTTTGTATGCATAAAATATATTTTCTGCAAAAGTAAAAATTTTCCATGAAAATTTTGTAAATTTGCACCGTTTTTTATGTATTTAGAAAATTAATTACAGCAAATGGAACTGGCAAGTAAGTACGATCCGAAGGACGTGGAATCAAGATGGTATCAATATTGGCTTGACAACAAATTGTTCAGCAGCAAGCCCGATGGCAGGCAACCATTCACCATTGTGATACCGCCGCCCAACGTTACCGGAGTGTTGCACATGGGGCACATGTTGAACAACACCATACAGGACATCCTTGTGAGGCGCGCACGCATGGAGGGAAAGAACGCATGCTGGGTACCGGGCACTGACCATGCCTCTATCGCTACGGAGGCGAAAGTGGTGGGCAAGCTTGCAGAACAGGGGATAAAGAAGAGCGACATCACCCGTGACGAGTTTCTCAGGCATGCCTGGAACTGGACCGACGAACATGGGGGTATCATTTTGAAACAGCTGCGCCGTCTTGGAGCGAGCTGCGACTGGGACCGTACTGCGTTTACTATGGACGGGCCGCGTTCTGAAGGAGTTATAAAGGTGTTCTGCGACCTGTACAACAAGGGACTTATTTATCGTGGCGTGCGCATGGTCAATTGGGATCCGAAAGCCAAGACAGCATTGAGTGATGAGGAGGTGATATATACCGAAGAGCACAGCAAGCTCTACTATCTCCGTTATAATGTCGTTGAGGAGCCGGGAAGATATGCCGTTGTCGCCACTACCCGTCCTGAGACTATCATGGGCGATACGGCGGTATGTATCAACCCTGACGATAAGAAGAACGCATGGCTTAAAGGCAAACACGTCATAGTGCCATTGATAAACAGAGAGGTGCCTATCATCGAGGACAGTTATGTTGAGATAGATTTCGGAACCGGTTGTCTGAAAGTTACTCCTGCCCATGACATAAACGACCATAATATCGGACTGAAACATAATCTTGAGGTTATCGATATTTTCAATGACGATGGCACAATCTCTGAGGCTGCCGGACTGTATGTCGGTATGGACCGCATGGAAGTAAGGAGGGTTATAGAAGGCGACTTAAGGGCTGCCGGCATGCTTGAGAAGGTGGAGGACTATAATAACAAGGTGGGATATTCTGAGAGGACAAAAGTGCCTATCGAGCCAAAACTGTCAACACAATGGTTTCTCAGGATGAAACATTTCGCTGATATGGCTCTGCCGCCTGTGATGAGCGACGAGATAATGTTCTACCCGGCAAAATACAAGAATATCTACCGCCATTGGATGGAGAACATAAAAGACTGGTGTATCAGTCGTCAGTTGTGGTGGGGACACCGCATACCGGCGTATTACCTGCCTGACAACGGTGGGGTGGTGGTTGCGGAGACTCCTGAGAAGGCCCTTGTGCTGGCCAAGGAAAAGAGCGGCGACAGCAGTCTTACTATCGCTGATCTGCGTCAGGATGAGGACTGCCTCGACACGTGGTTCTCCTCGTGGCTGTGGCCTATCTCCGTGTTCAACGGTATCAATGACCCTGACAACGAGGAGATAAAATATTATTATCCTACTTCCGACCTTGTAACAGCGCCTGATATTATCTTCTTCTGGGTGGCACGCATGATAATGGCAGGGTATGAGTACCGTGGCACATTCCCCTTCAAGCACGTATATTTCACCGGTATCGTACGTGACAAACTTGGGCGCAAGATGAGCAAGAGTCTCGGCAACAGTCCAGACCCAATAGAACTCATCAATAAGTTCGGCGCCGACGGTGTGCGTATGGGTATGATGCTCTCCGCTCCTGCAGGTAATGATATCCTCTTCGACGAGAGTCTTTGTGAACAGGGGCGTAATTTCAACAATAAGATTTGGAACGCTTTCCGTCTTGTCAAGGGTTGGGATGTGTCAAATATAGAGCAACCGGATGTGAGCGTGATTGCCGTGAGGTGGTTTGGCGCAAAACTGAAAGCCGTAAATGCAGAGATAGCCGATTTATTTAAGAAATACCGCTTATCCGAAGCGCTCATGGTGGTTTACCGCCTGTTTTGGGACGAGTTCTCGAGTTGGTATCTTGAGATGATAAAGCCTGCATACGGCAGTCCTATCGACCGTAAGTCATACGATATGACATTGTCGTTCTTTAACGAACTGTTGAAGATGCTCCATCCTTTCATGCCATTCATCACGGAGGAGCTGTGGCAACATCTGTATGACCGTAAGGAAGGCGACAGTATAATGCGCGACTGCATAGACATTGCCTCGCCATCCGAAGCCGACAATAAGATTTGTGCTGATGTCGAGTTTATAAAGCAGGTAATCGGTAATGTGCGTACCATACGTAACCAGAAGAATATCCCACCAAAGGAGGGTCTTGCTCTCGTTGCCATGGGCACACACAACTATGCTGATTATGATTGTGTGTTGACGAAGATGGCAAACCTTAGCAACATAGAAATGTCCTCAGAGAATATTCCAGATGCCGTGAAATTCATGGTGGGTACTAATGAGTATGCTGTTCCTGTGGGTAACTTAGTTGACGTTGATGCAGAAATAGAGAAACAGGAGGCACAACTCAAGCACCTTGAGAACTTCCTTATTGGCATAAACAAAAAACTCTCCAACGAGAAGTTTGTTGCCAACGCACCGGAGGCTGTCGTTGCTATGGAGCGGAAAAAGCTCCATGACTCAGAGGAAAAGATTGCTGCTCTCAAGGCTTCTTTGTCGGAACTGAAAAACAAGAAAAATAACACGAAATAATAGGCAATGCGTTTAAGGAAATATAGGATATTTGTTGTGTTAGTGATGCTCGTCGCTACATTCTCGTTCATCTCATGTAGTGATGATGATGACAATGACAATGACAATGACACTCCGTCTGTTACCACTCCAGAGGAGACGGTGTTTTTCTATTTTCCTTATTCTGGCCTTTACTCGTATTTTCTTGAGAACATAAAAGCTTTCGAGACAGCTATCGTCAATAACCAGGGATTAGGAAAGAAACGTCTTATGGTATTCATCGCCACAAGTGCCTCTAATGCCTACCTTTATGAGATATCTTATAATAACGGTATCTGCGTACACGACACGCTGAAAAACTATTATTTCGGCTCGGCTGAATACACCACTTCTTCGGGCATAACGTCTATCTTGGAGGATATGATGACCGAGTCGCCTACGAACAGCTATTCCATGATAATCGGTTGCCATGGCATGGGCTGGATCCCCAAGAGCGTAAGCAGCAGGGCAGGCATGTTCAAACCGGAGAATCCTTTACTATGTGTTCACCAGACACGTTATTTTGGTGATTCGAGCAGCACCAGCAATACATACAAGACGGATATCACCACTTTTGCAGAAGGCATAAAGGCCACAGGTGTGAAAATGCAATATATCTTGTTTGACGACTGTTATATGTCGAACATCGAGACTGCATACGATTTAAGAGAGGTGACCGACTATCTTATCGCCTCGACTTGTGAGATAATGATTGAGGGTATGCCTTACGCCTACATCGGAAAGAGTCTCCTCGACCACGACTATCAAGGGGTGTGCGACGGCTTCTATGCTTTCTACTCTGCATACAATCCTCCTTGCGGCACCATTGGTGTTACTGATTGCCGTGAGACAGAGAATATGGCGTATATCATGAAAAATATCAACACAATGTATCCTGACGGTTTGTCAGACACAGATACTATTCAGATTCTTGATGGCTACACGCCAGCTATCTTCTTCGATTTCGGCGACTATGTGGCACATCTTTGTGAGGATGTCTCGCTTCTTTCCGCTTTCAATGCCGAACTTGATAAACTTGTGCCGTATAAGGCGAATACAGATACTTATTATACACAATATGATGGTGGTAGGCGGATATCGTTAACCTCTTTTTCCGGCCTTACCATTTCTGACCCCTCGCAAAACAGTACGGTAACGGAAGTGAAGACACAGACCAATTGGTATTACGCCACACATTAGGATTTTTGCTCAACGAATAAGTGTTATAAAAATTTACTTAAATCATTCAGATAACGGGCAAAAACTTGCAAAAAAACCAAGTTTATGCCCACTATAAAAGTGTAATGCTTTCTTTATCTAATTGATATAAAGTGAGATACGATAAAATTAGATATGTTTTATCTCGTAATTTCTAAATGTTAAAATCTGCAAAAGCAGTATCTTGAAAATTGAAAGAAAAGAGAATATTCTAATATTTGCGAAAAGTTTGTCATATCTCCGCAAATTAAAGAATTTTGTAGTTTTTATTTGCAGTTTGAAAATATAATGCTATTTTTGCAATAGCTAAGAAAGACATGAGGAATAAGATAAAGCACTTTGGCATTGTGGACGAGGTGGAAGGGGAGCGTATAAAGGTGCGTATCACCCAGTCGTCGGCATGTTCTTCGTGTAAGGTGGCAGGTCATTGCAATGCGTCGGAGAGCAAGGAGAAGCTCGTTGACGTTTACGGCAGTAGTGGTCTCAGTGTCAGCAAGGGCGACAGTGTGGTTGTCGTGGCAGCAGAGGGTAGCGGTTTAATAGCTGTTGTCCTCACTTCTGTAGTCCCATTGTTGATACTTGTCGCGGTGTTGGTGATTTGTATCTTAATCACGGGGGATGAGGCATTCTCGGCGTTGGCCAGCTTATGTGCCCTGATACCTTATTATCTCGTGATATATCTTTTTAGGAATAGGATACGCCAGAGGCTGTCGTTCTCAATAGAGGAGGCGTCAGAGGCGGAAAAAGAGGTTGGCGACGACCCATTGGCACAGGTAATTATTAACTAAAAACAAATACAAAAATTTATGAACGTTATTTTAATTGCGGTACTTGTTCTTGGTGGAATAGCGTTAGTGGCAGCAGTGATACTATACGTATGTTCCAAGAAGTTTGCCGTTCATGAGGATCCCCGTATAGGCCAAGTGACGGCGGCTCTGCCAGGAGCTAACTGTGGAGGATGTGGCTATCCTGGATGCGGCGGTTTGGCAAGTGCCTTGGTCAAGGCGGCCGATGCCGGTTCGTTGGAGGGTCTTCTCTGTCCTGTTGGCGGTGCGCCGGTAATGGGGCAGATAGCAGACTTGTTGGGAATGGCAATTGCAAACACTGAGCCCAAGGTTGCGGTTGTGCGTTGTAACGGTACTTGTGAGTTGCGTCCACGCATTGCGGAGTACAACGGTCTTAGGACATGTACGGCTATGAATGCCTGCGGTGCTGGAGAGACGGGCTGTGGTTTCGGTTGCTTAGGGTGTGGCGATTGCGTCAATGCCTGTACGTTTGGAGCTATTACGATGAACAGCGAGACGGGTCTGCCTGAGGTTGACGAGGAGAAGTGCACTTCGTGCGGTGCGTGTGTTAAGGCTTGTCCGCGTCACATCATCGAGCTTCGCAAGAAGGGTGTCAAGAACCGCCGTGTATATGTCCGTTGTGTGAACAAGGACAAGGGAGCTGTTGCTAAGAAAGCATGTAATGCGGCATGTATCGGTTGCGGCAAGTGCGAGAAGGAATGTAAGTTTGGTGCCATCAAGGTGGAAAACAACTTATCCTACATTGATCCTAACTTATGTCGTCTCTGTCGTAAGTGTGTTGAGGCTTGTCCTACGCACGCTATTGTTGCGGTGAATTTCCCTGCGCCAAAGCCGCGTGCTGAGAAACCGGCTGATGCCACGGAGGTTGTAGAACAAAAAAAGGAGGAGGTTAAAGCATGAATTTGAAGACATTCAGAATAGGCGGTGTACATCCCGAAGAGAACAAGATATCAGCGGAGGTTGCTACACAGGTGGCGAAGTTGCCCAAAGAGGCTATATTCCCATTGTCGCAGCATATCGGTGCGCCGGCAAAGCCTGTTGTTGCCAAGGGCGACAAGGTGAAGGTAGGAACGCTCCTCGCTGAGGCAGGCGGTTTTGTTTCCGCTCCTATATATTCGTCGGTATCGGGTACAGTAACGAAGATAGATACTGCCATCGACGGTTCCGGTTACCGTAAGCCGGTGATTATAGTAAAGGTGGAAGGTGATGAGTGGGAAGAGAGCATCGACCGCTCCGACAAGTTAGAGACGCTTGCCGCACACCCGGAGCTTACCCCTGAGGAAATAGTAAACCGTATCAAAAAGGCAGGCGTGACAGGTATGGGTGGTGCCGGTTTCCCGACATTCATCAAGCTCTGTCCTCCCCCTACGGCAAAAGCGGAGTGTGTTATCATCAACGGTGTTGAGTGTGAGCCATATATCACGGCAGACTACCGCCTGATGCTTGAGCATGCTGATGAGATATTGGTAGGTCTCGACCTGCTTATGAAGGCAGCGAAGGTTACCAAGGGGTATATAGGTATCGAGGACAATAAGCCGAAGGCAATAGAACTGTTTGAGCAGAAGACGGCAAATAATCCCAATGTAGAGGTTGTGGCTTTAAAGAAGAAATATCCGCAGGGCGGAGAGAAACAGCTTGTGGATGCCGTAATCCGTCGTCAGGTTCCCGCTCCTCCGGCAATCCCTGTCAACGTGGGAGCTATTGTGCAGAATGTCGGTACGGCATACGCTGTCTATGAGGCAGTTATGAAGAATAAGCCGTTGTTTGAGCGTTACACCACGGTAACAGGAAAGAAGGTAGCCAAGCCGGGCAACTTCCTTGTCCGTATGGGTACGCCGATGATAGACCTTATCAATGAGTGCGGTGGCATGCCTGAGGGCGACAACAAGTTGCTCGGTGGCGGTCCGATGATGGGCAAGGCTCTTACATCCGTTGATGTCCCTATCTGCAAGGGTTCCAACAGTGTCACCATTCTTAGTGGTGAGGATGCCCGCCGTAAGGAGCCGCAGCCATGTATCCGTTGTGCCAAGTGCGTGAGTGCCTGTCCTATGGGTCTTGAGCCTTATCTTCTTGCTACGGCAAGTGCTAAACATCTGTGGGAGAAGGTGGAGCAGGAGGACATCACCTCTTGTATAGAGTGCGGTTCGTGCCAGTTCACGTGTCCCGCTAATCGTCCTATGCTTGACAACATACGTCTTGGAAAGACTACTGTTATGGGTATAATAAGAGCACGTAATACAAAAAAATAAAATCTTCTTCCCTGTCAATAACGTCATGAAGAAAGCCTGAGGTTACGGAAAGATGACATTGGCGGAGAGAAGACAAAACAACATAAGAAAAATGAGCAAATTAATAGTATCATTATCGCCACATGCGCATAGTTCGGATAGCGTACAGCGCAATATGTATGGTGTTATAATAGCCTTGATACCGGCATTGGTGGTCTCATTCCTCTTTTTCGGAATCGGTTCTGCCATTGTATGTGTCTCAAGTGTGGCGGCCTGCGTGTTTTTTGAGTGGGCGATTACGAAGTATATTCTGAGAAAGCAACCGACTATCTGCGACGGTTCCGCCATTCTCACAGGTTTGTTGTTAGGTTTCAACCTGCCTTCAAACCTCCCTGTGTGGATTATTATCATAGGAGCTTTGGTTGCTATCGGTATCGGCAAGCTGTCGTTTGGCGGTCTTGGCTGCAACCCTTGGAATCCGGCTTTGGTAGGACGCTGTTTCCTGCTTGTCTCCTTCCCTGCACAGATGACCTCTTGGCCAGTAGCAGGTCAGTTGACAAGCTATATTGACGCCGAGACTGCAGCCACCCCGTTGAGCATTATGAAGACGGCAATCAAGAATGGTGACTCATCAGTGCTTAAACAGCTGCCCGACTCGCTGTCGATGCTGTGGGGCGATCCGGGTGCTGCTCTTGGTGCAGGAACAATTGGAGAGGTCTGTGCCTTGGCATTGATATTGGGGCTCATCTATATGCTTTGGAGGAAGATTATCACCTGGCATATTCCTATAAGCATTTTGGCTACGGTATTCGTATTCAGCGGTATCATGCACCTTGCCAATCCGGTTTATGCCAGTCCTGTTGCCGAACTGTTGAGCGGTGGTTTGATGCTCGGAGCGATCTTCATGGCGACCGACTATGTAACATCGCCGATGACGGGGAAGGGACAGATACTCTATGGTATATTGATAGGAGTGCTGACAGTGATTATCCGTAACTGGGGCTCTTACCCGGAGGGTATGTCATTCGCCATCCTTATTATGAATTCGTTTACTCCGCTTATTAACGCATATATCAAACCAAAACGCTTTGGTGAAGTAGTGAAGGAGGAAAAGAAATGAAAAAACTTGAATCATCAATAACCAACATGGTAATAGTCCTGGTGGGTGTCGCAGTTGTCATGGGTTTCATATTGGCATACGTTAACTCTGTCACCGCAGGTCCTATTGCCCAGCAAAACGAGAAGACACTTTCCGACGGTATCAAGGTGGTAATGGTAGCCGATGAACTCACTGTTACTGAGAATGATACCGTAAAGCAAGACATTGGAGGCAAAGAGGCCACATTTGTTGTCCACAAGGCTGTTGACAAGGGCAACAATCCTCTCGGTGTGGCGATAGAGAGTACTACTGGCGGTTTCGGTGGAGATCTTAAGGTGCTTGTGGGCTTTGACCCAGCAGGCAACATCCTTGGTTACACCATACTGCAACATTCAGAGACGCCTGGCCTTGGTGCCAAGGCGGGCAATTGGTTCCAGGCTGACGGCAAAGGCAGCATTATAGGTAAGAATCCTGGTAAGGACAATCTAACAGTGAAGAAAGATGGGGGGGCAGTAGATGCCATCACAGCCTCCACAATCACCAGTCGTGCTTTTCTTAAGGCAGTCAACCAGGCATACGGAGCATATAATGGGACGGATGTCGATACAGGGGCCACGACACATCATGCGAAATAATCTAACTTAAACATGAAGGATTATGAATTACATTAAAATATTAAACAACGGTATAATCAAGGAAAACCCTACTTTCGTGCTTCTCCTTGGAATGTGTCCTACGTTGGCAACCACCACTTCGGCTATCAATGGTATGTCAATGGGGCTTGCCACGATGTTCGTGCTTATATGTTCCAACATCGTAATATCCCTGATAAAGAACCTCACTCCTGACAAGGTGCGCATTCCGGTGTTCATCGTTGTCATAGCCTCTTTCGTTACCATTCTGCAGATGCTCATGCAGGCTTTCGTGCCAGGTATCTATGCCACACTGGGCTTGTTCATCCCTCTCATCGTGGTCAACTGTATCATCCTTGGACGTGCAGAGGCTTTCGCCTGCGGCCACGGACCGATAGAGAGCCTATTCGACGGTCTTGGAATGGGCTTGGGATTCACTATCGCCCTTACCATTCTTGGCGCTGTGCGTGAGATTTTGGGCGCCGGCTCGGTGTTCGGACTCGGACTGTTGCCGGAGACTTGCAACATGTTGTTGTTCGTTCTCCCTCCGGGAGCGTTCATCACTTTGGGTTATCTTATAGCAATCGTAAACAGAATTAAGAAAGCTTGACTATGGAATATCTTTTGATTTTTATCTCGGCGATTTTCGTGAACAACATCGTGTTGTCACAGTTCTTGGGTATCTGCCCGTTCCTCGGCGTGTCGCAGAAGGTTTCGACATCTATGGGAATGGGAGCTGCTGTCGCTTTCGTAATGACGCTTGCGACAATAGTTACCTGGCTTGTTCAGAAATTCATCTTGGATCCATGCGGACTGCAATATTTGCAGACTATTACGTTTATCCTCGTCATCGCCGCCCTCGTGCAGATGGTTGAGATCATCCTCAAGAAGGTGTCGCCTGCCCTCTACCAGGCTCTCGGTATCTTCCTGCCTTTGATCACCACCAACTGTGCCGTGCTTGGTGTGGCAATCTTGGTAATCCAGAAAGACTATAATCTTCTGATGAGCGTGGTTTACGCTTTCTCTACCGCTATCGGTTTTGCTTTGGCTTTGGTGACGTTTGCAGGCATCCGTGAGCAGCTCGCCATGGTCAACATTCCGAAGGGGATGAAGGGAATGGCTATCGTGCTTGTTACCGCCGGTTTGCTGAGCCTTGCTTTCATGGGCTTCTCTGGTGTTGACGGTGGATTGAGGACGGTGTTCGGTCTTGATTAAACAAATAAGATCTTTTTCTATATTGTCAACGTTGTGTCCCCCAAAAAGCACAACGTTGATTGTTATTTCTTATTTTTTATTTTGCGAACAAAGTGAGCATTACGATGAAACAGACAATATTGGTAACTGGTGGTACGGGCTTCATAGGCTCTCACACCACAGTGGAATTACAGCAGGCTGGTTATAAGGTGGTGATAGTTGACAACCTCTCCAATTCTAAGGCAGAGGTGGTTGACGGTATCGAGAAGATCACTGGTGTGCGCCCCGGTTTCGAACAGGTTGACTGCTGCGATCTCAAGGCTATGGATGGTGTCTTTGCCAAGTACAATGACATCAAGGGTATCATCCACTTCGCCGCAAGCAAGGCGGTTGGTGAGAGTGTACAGAAACCTCTTTTATATTATCGCAATAACATCACCAGCCTGTTGAACATGCTGGAACTGATGCCGAAGCACGACGTGAAGGGCATTATTTTCTCGTCAAGCTGCACTGTTTACGGTCAGCCTACACCGGAGAACCTCCCTGTAACTGAGGAGGCGCCGATACAGAAGGCTCTCAGTCCTTACGGCAATACGAAGCAGATCAACGAGGAGATAATATGCGACTTTATACATAGCGGTGCGCCTATCAAGTCGATCATCCTTAGGTATTTTAATCCTATTGGCGCACATCCATCGGCATATATCGGAGAATTGCCTAATGGAGTGCCTATGAACCTCATCCCGTTTGTTACCCAGACGGCTATCGGTCTTCGCAAGCAGTTGAAGATTTTCGGCAACGACTATAACACTCCCGACGGTACCTGCATCCGCGACTATATCTATGTGGTTGACCTTGCCAAGGCTCATGTAAAGGCAATGGAGCGTGTGCTTGACAATCCTGACACCGATGCCGTTGAGTATTTCAACATCGGTACTGGTTCTGGAGTAAGTACTCTTGAGGTCGTTGAGGGCTTCGAGAAGGCTACTGGCGTGAAGCTCAACTGGGAATACGCTCCACGTCGTGAGGGCGACATCGAGAAAGTATGGGGCAATGTTGACAAGGCCAACAAGGTGCTCGGCTGGAAAGCAGAGAACAGTCTTGAGGATACCCTGCGCTCCGCTTGGAAATGGCAGTTGAAATTGAAAGAAGAAGGCTTGTAGGCCTTCTTCTTTCAATTTCAACAGTAGGGACATAAAGTTTCGATTAAGCGAGAGCAATCAAACTTGTTTGTTTTGCCGAGCATGAGAATTTTTTCGTAAACCGATTGTAAAACCGAACTTGTTCGAGTTATGCTGAGGTGAGAAAAAATCAATATGGTTAAACTTCACTGAAAGTAATTTATTATGTCCGCATTGTAGTCCGCGTTAAAGAAAACCGTGCCAATATATTATGGTTAAAAAAATTAAATATTTAGTCTTAATTATGAATTTTTCTAAATTTGTCTTAACAAAAAGCTAATATTATGAATATAATCATTACTTTTGTCTAAATATTGGCATTTTCATAAAATTTAGCGAGGAGTGCCAAATAAAATAAGCTGTTTACAGGGATTAACAATCCCTAATGACGGTTGACTGGTAGCCATAGATAATGGATCAGAGCCTGATAAATAGGATCAGTCCTAAAACTAAGGTTTGAACAGCCTTAAAACATAACTGTACTATAAATCAATGAGGGTAGAATGGAAACACTTTATTGTATAGTGTTAGTAATATAAGTCTTATAATTCTTTTATGATGACTAACAACTCTAAAACAATTAAATAAAAATGTTTATGTATTCACTAATCAAAAGAGCCTTATTGCTCTCTCTCATGTCCGTGATTTGCATGGTGGCATCCGCCCAGAGTACAATCACGGGTAATGTGAAGGATGCGAGCGGTGAGCCAATGATTGGCGTTACCGTGATGGTGGACGACAAGGTAGGTGCAATTACAGATTTTGACGGTAATTTCTCTATCAACGACGTCTCACACTCATCGAAACTGAAGATTTCCTACATCGGTTACAAGGACCAGACTGTTGCGGTTGGTAACAAGACCGTCTTCAACATCGTTCTTGAGGAAGACAACCAGTCGCTCAACGAGGTGGTTGTTGTAGGTTACGGTACGATGAAGAAGACCGACCTTACCGGTTCGGTATCCTCTGTCAACACAGACCAGTTGAATGCTAAGGGTGCTCCTAACGTACTTGAGAACCTCCAGGGTTCCGTTCCTGGTGTAAGCATCACCAAGTCAACAGGACGTACCAACGGTGGTTACGACATCGAGATTCGTGGTAAGTCATCTATCAACTCCGACGTTACGCCTATGTACGTTGTCGATGGTATCATCATGAGCGACATCGACTGGCTTAACCCGCAGGACATCGAGCGTATCGACGTGCTGAAGGACGCTTCCTCAACGGCTATCTACGGTTCACGTGCTACCGCCGGTGTCGTAATGGTAACAACCAAGAGCGGTACTACCGTTGACAAGAAAGCCACAAAGCCTTCTATCTCTTACGATGGTTACTATGGTATCTCTAATGTAACACGTATGCCTGACTTGTGCGATGGTCAGCAGTTCTACAACTATCGTTTCCTCCGTTTCCTTACCAATGGTTCACAATCTACACTCAATGGCCAGACTGTTACCACAATGGGGCAAACCGATTTCAAGCAGATGGGATTGTACAACACCTCAAAAGACGAATATCGTATGAAGAGCATGTTGGAAAGTGGAGACACCTACGACTGGCCAGGTATGGTAACACAGAATGGCAAGCAACAGAACCACTATTTAGCTGTAAGTGGATCAACAGATGCTCTCAACTACCACGTTGGTTTGGGCTATTCATCAGATGAGGGTGTTTACAAAGGTGATAGTGAAGAGAAGTTCAACTTTAAGGGCAGTCTTGATGCCACAATCAACAAGTACATAAGTGCCGGTTTCAGTGTCAACTTAGCCAAGGTAGGCAACAGCTATGCCAACGATGATGGTATCAAGAACGCTTATCGTATGGCTCCATACAGCGTACCTTACGATTCAGAGGGTAATCTTAACCAGCGTCCTGGTAATTATGCTGCTCTTGGTTCTGATTCTTCCAACCAGTTTACTGATGACCAGAACCCGTTGATTCTCTTGCAGAACGCAAAAGAGAGGAAAGACACTTACCGTGCTATCTCCAATATCTATTTGCAGATTAATCCTTATAAGGGAATAACTTTCAAGACAACCTTCTCGCCTGACTTCACATACTATCGCGATGGTTCTTACACAGGTACTCTCGATGAGTCTGCCAACAACGAGGCAATGAAGACAGAGAAGACGAATTTCAGCTACAAGTGGGATAACGTCCTCACTTGGGACCAGATGTTCGGTGAAAATCATCACCTCAATATCATGGGACTCTACTCTGTTGAGTATGCTAAGAGTGAGCAGCAGAAACTCGATTATACCAGTGTCCTCGATGGAACATACTGGTGGAACATGAGTACTGGTGATTATGCTGCCGGTTCCAACTCTGCCAACTCTTACAGCGAGAGCAGCCTGATGTCATACGCTCTCCGTGGTAACTACACGTTGATGGGCAGGTATATGTTGACAGCCACTATCCGTTGGGATGGCTCCTCAAAGTTCACAAAGGACTACCGTTGGGGTTCATTCCCATCAGTGGCATTGGCATGGCGTCTGTCGGAGGAGCCATTCATGGCAAAGACAAAGAAATGGTTGTCAAATGCCAAGGTACGTCTCTCTTACGGTGTGACAGGTAACAACGCCGGTATCGGCAACTATGATACTCAGCAGACAGTATCAAGCGCACTCTATTACCCATTCGGCTCTACATACTACACTGGTTTCTATCCCAGCGGCGTTGTTGATGCCTCACTGCAGTGGGAGAAATCACATGAGTACAACGTTGGTATCGACTTCGGTTTCCTTAACGAGCGCATCCGTGGTAGTGTTGACTGGTATCAGAAGACATCAAAAGACCTTCTCTATAGCGTGAACCTCCCATTGGAGTCTGGTGGCGGAACAGTAACCACCAACATCGGTTCTGTACGCAATACCGGTATCGAGGTCTCCTTAACGACGGAGAATATCGCTACAAAAGACTGGCACTGGACAACCACATTCACATTCGCTCACAACAAGAATACCGTACGTGAGATTAACGGAACAGGTAACTATTACAGCGGCAGTCCTACAGGCAACCTTATCATCGGCAGACCATACAACAACCTTTACGGTTATGAGTGGAAGGGTATTGTAAACGATAAGATGATGACTGTTCCAGACAACGAGATTGCAAAGGCCATGGGCTTTACCCCTGGAAGTCAGGTTAAGTCGGCCGACTATTACTACACTTGCTACGGCTGGTATGAGGGCTCTCCTATCATAGTTGACCGCAATGGTGATGGTAAGTTCACTGATGATGATAAGAAGATTTACAACTCCGACCCGGCTTGGACAGGAAGTATCACATCCAACCTGACATGGAAAGACTGGGATTTCTCTTTCAGTATCTACGCAAAGCAGAATTTCAAGGTTGAGTCAAGTTTCATGGCTCAGTATCTGAACTACGGATATCGTGGCTGGCAGGTTCTGTCAGTTGATTACTATATACCGGCAGGTACTCTTATCGACTGTGATGGTGTGAACGATGATGGTACATACATCAACCCTGTTTATCAGGAGACTACGCATTACGGAAGCTACCCATTCCCAAGCTACCAGATAGCTACGGCAAGTGTAACTGACCAGTATTGGGATGGCCATAACGGTGTCGCCGCCGACTCATACGTCAATGCTTCATTCGTGAAGGTCAAGAACATCACTCTTGGCTACACATTCCCAAGCAAGTGGATGAAGAAGATAGGCTGCAACAAGTTGCGTATCTACTGCACGGTAACAAACCCGTTTGTATTTACGAAATATAAAGGTTTCGACCCAGAGTGGGCAGATGCAGCGACAAAGAACGATGGTCCGAGTACCATTACATGGCAGTTCGGTGCAAACATAAAATTCTAACTTAACGCATTTACGACAATGAAAAAATCTATATTATATTCAGTGTTAATGGCGGTGGTTGCAGTGCTCTCCATGTCAAGTTGCTCTGACTTCCTTGAGGCAAGCAATAAGTCGAACATCAGTGCTGACAGCTATTTCAATACAGAGGAAGGACTTGAGGCACTTCGCATCAAGGCTTACAACGAATTCAAGGCTTTGGTTACCAACACCGATATGATGGAGTGGGGTACCGATATCTATGCAGAGTCTCATGGCAAGGAGGCAGGAGAGTTCGCCCTGTTTTCTCTGACTCCTGAGTCAAGCGACGTTCAGAGTTTCTATTCAAATGCTTATTCTCTTATCAACTATGCCAATTGCTGTCTCAAATACGGTGAGAATAATGCTCAGATTTCCGCAGAGGCCAAGTTCATGCGTTGCTATGGCTACTACCTGCTCACACAGCAGTTTGGTGCCGTCCCTTACGTTACATGGTATATTGAGGACGCGAGCCGTGACTATCCACGCACTCCGCTCGATGAAATCTATCCGGCTCTTATCGAGGAATTGGAAGGTATCATGAACGACAGCAGCCTGCCTGCCAACTCAATAGACAGTTACGGCAACAGTGGTTACATCAGCCAGAGGGCTGTAAAGGCTCTTCTTGCAAGAATTTGCCTCGCTGCCGGCTGGGATCTGCAGACAACGCTTACAGATGCTTCAACTGGTACATATTCAAAAAACTCTACTGAGTATTTCTCAAAGGCTGCCCAGTATGCTGTTGCCGCAATCAACGGACAGTCGCTCACTATGTCATTTGAGGACAAGTGGTCACCATCAAATCAGGACAATGCGGAGGAGATTTTCTCTATTCAGTACGACCGTGACAACTATCCTGCTGACGTGACAAGCGGTGGTCATAGCTTGCAGAACAACTATGGTGGTTATTTCGGAACACAGTCGTCCACAGGTATGAAATATACAGGTGGAGAGTATGTAATGTCTGAGAAGGCCCTATATCTCTGGGGCGAGGGTGATACTCGTTGGGATGGCTCTTTCATGACCACTTTCTATAACTATGATAATGAGAACTGGGGTACATCGGGCTATTATGCATATTACAACGTTAGCAATAAGAGCAACCTGCCTATCGCATTCAGGTTCTTCCCATATTATGTTACAGAGGAAGAGGCAGAGGCTGAGTTCGCTGCCAACATCAATCAGTATAAGATAGGTGATTGTGTAAATATAGTTTGGGCGTTCATATTGGGTACAACGAGTACGAAGTATGTGTTCAACGCTGATGGCACTTACACAAAATCAACAGATTCTTACGATGAATATAAGAAAAATCTTAACTGCCCGTGTGTCCTGAAGAAATATGATGACCCGAATACCACAGTCGGTGAGACCAGCAGCAACGACTATCGTGATATCGTGGTGTTCCACCTCAGCGAGATGTATCTCGTTGCAGCCGAGGCATACTATATGGCAGGCGACGAAACATCGGCTCTGAATTATGTCAATGCCGTACGTACTCGTGCCGGAGCCGCTACTTTGGGCTCATTGGATGCTGCTAATTATGAGAATAATTATGTATTCTATACTACTCCTTCTACTTTCACTTTCAACTCATTAGACATAATCCTTGATGAGAGTGCGCGTGAGTTGTTTGGGGAGCGTATGAGGTGGATGGACTTGCGCCGTACACGCCAGCTTGTAAGGTACAATGTAGCATTCAGCCCTTACATCAGCTCTGTTTCTGATATGAGCGATATCTATGGCAACATCAAGTGGTACCGTCCGATACCGGCTACTGAAATTAATGGTAACGACAGTATGACTGATGAGGACCAGAACCCGGGCTATTGATACTAAGTGTTTTTCAAACTAACATTCTAAAAAACAGAAAAGATGAAAAAGATATTATATTTGATGATGGCGGTTGTCGCCCTTGGATTTGGATTCACTGCTGTATCATGTGACGATGACGACGATGTAGCGTTCACTGTCTCACCCGAAGAGGGTGCCGCTGCCACTTATGTTGGCACATACACCATGGTAGAGGATGGAACAACGGATACCACATACGCCTCAGGAACGGTAGTCATTACCCCTGAAAGCTCATACATCGCTAACGTTGCCTGGCAATGTGCCGACTTGGACCTTGATGTCGCATCTGCAGCCAATATCGCTCATGCCAATGATGGTTATGTATTCTCCAACGCTTCTACAAGCAATGGCTTAGGCGCTGCATTCAGTGGCAGGATAGATGGAAGTGGCAATATTGAGACTTATTTCCAGTTGGTCGTAACAGTCAACAGAAAGGCTCACACTTACATCTATGTCTTTGAGGGAACAAGACAATAAAATTGATAATCTATAAGGTAAACAGAGGGTTCAAGTCAAACTTGAACCCTCTGTTTTTAGGAATACGGCTAATTCCACATTTGTTCTATAGCTCCATAGTCTGAACATTGTTTATAATCTTTAATTACTAACAATTAAAGAAAAAGATTATGAAGAAAATTTTACTCGGTGCATTCGCACTCTTTGCTGCTTTGGCAGTTAACGCACAAGTGGAGATTATCACTCTCAACTCTGAAGATGTCGGTGTTATCCCTAAAGACGATGAAGCAGGAATTGAGGAGGTTGATCAGGAATTAGCTGGTGGTACAATAATCGGAGGTGAAGATTCTAGCATCCCAGTTACTGTAAAGTACACTGATACTTACAAACCGGTAAGTATTAGCTACGGTCTGAATATCAATGATGAAGACATTGAGAAGGCAAAAGGGCTTCAAGGTTCAACTAATGGTGGTGGTAGTTCAGCTACTGGCTCTACAGATAGTTCATATCCTTCAGAGGGTTGTATCTATTCTGTTACACCAGCAAGTGATGGTTATCTCTATTTCATCCACAAAGCTTCTTACAACAAGAAATATATAGTTTTTGAAATGAGAGATCGTATTCCTTATTATTTCTCTATGTACGATGCAACAAATGATGTTTACGGTGAATATAACCTCTTTAATGGTTATACTGATGTAAACGCAGCAGACGATGCTGGTTCTAATATTGGTAACGTAGCATCCTATTGGAATGAAGAATATTCAGAATGGATTATTAATGAGAATTATCCCATTCAGTGGCCAGAGTATTATGACACAAACCTTGCAGCAGCAACTAGCGGAGGTGTCAGTGTTATTGCTTTCCCTGTAATAGGTGAATATGAGTATCTATGCTATGCAACTGGTTCAAAAATGTCTTTGGGTTATGTTCTCTATTCTCCAGATGATGACGTAACAATCACTACTTCTCCTACAAGTGATGAATCTGTTACTATTTATAAATCTGGTACAGTTGCAGCTTTAGCAAGTGGCTCTGGTGAAGATAATTCAGGTGAAGGCTCCGGTGAGGAAGGTTCAGAAGGTATCAGCAATGTAACGATTAACCTTGACAGCACTGGTGCTATTTACAACATTGCCGGTCAGCGTCTGAGCACGATGGGCAAGGGTATCAACGTTGTTAACGGTCAGAAGATCTTGGTTAAATAATCAACGACAAAACATTAGCATAAAAATTAAAAGCAAATAAAAGGGAGGCGAAAGTCTCCCTTTTTTAGCCACATAAATTCAAGCTCCCTAACTCCCCCTTAAGGGAGAACGTAAGTTACCGTAAGGGAGAATGAAAAATGAAGAATTTTCCGATTAAACGAGAGCAGAACCGAACTTGTTCGAGTTATGCAGAGTGTTAGGAAAATCAGCGAAAGCTAATGAAAAAATGAAGAAATAATTTCGATTATAGAAAAATATTTGTACTTTTGGCAACAATTCAGAAAGAACGTGATAAATGCCCTAAGTGGCAACCTCTCAAACAATGTCTCAAGGGACATTGAATTCTTATTTTTTATTTATCTTTGATGAAGTTCCTCACGCTCGGCAGAGTTAAAGCGCGCTTTACTCTGCTCTCGCTCAATCGGAACTTTCTTATTTCTTATTTTGCGAGCGCAGAGAGCATTATGCTTTATCCGATAGGCGAACAGGATTTCGAGAGACTGAGAAAGGTCGGTTAT
>JAJPZD010000035.1 GCA_021204605.1 Prevotella sp. | reverse complement strand
TATATATGCAATCCACTCTGCCTTCATATTGGGGCAAAAGGGCTTTCAGCGCCTCAAGGTTGTCTCCATGTATAATCATGTTTCCACTGTGTGTCTCACTCTTATCGCTCTCGTTGTTTGCACGAAAGCCATATTTGTGTTCGAGCGTGCGGAATGGCACATCCAAATGGTGATTGACAACCTTCTCTCTACCTATCCAGTGCAGTGTGGGCATAACTTACTTTCTTTTTTGTTGCTTCAAAAATTTTTGCCCGAAATCTTTGTTGTATTTTGGAAATACAACAGTGGTAATGTTCTTTGTGTTGTCATAAATGATTTCAAATCATAACTGCATTAATGTTTCATTAGGCAAAATGTCATTTTTTCATGGTTTTGGAGATAATTAATGTAATTATAATGGTATTACCTATGCCAAATTTCAGCATAATTCTCCAAAAAAAATAGTGCAATGAGAAAAAACAAAGAAAAATTAAAAAAATGAAAGGATTTAGGATAATTCTTTATATTTTTGCAGTACGAAAAGATTTAAAAATCATACAAATTCATGCCCCTAATTTCCAAACTTAAACATCGCAATATCTTTTATTAAATGTTAATGTATGTATTGTATTTTGATGTTGTACGTACATTTTCTTCGTTTTTGCAATTTTAAAAGTTAAAATAGTAAAAATTACGGGTTATATAGTAAAAAGTCAGTACCTTTGCACCCCGAAAAAAGGGAGGTGCCTATGAGAAGTCTGGTTTTGAGGAAATATGTTTTGATGTTTTTTGCTGTTTGCATTAATGCTTTTGGTATTGTTTTTATTACAAAAGCAGCATTGGGGACTTCTCCTATTTCTTCCGTACCGTATGTGATGAGTCTTATTACTCCTCTGTCTTTCGGTGGCTACACTTTCATCCTTAATATGTCTTTCATTCTTATCGAGATGGCTCTCATGGGTAAGGAGCGAGTTCGTGCCAAGAGATTTGACCTAATGTGCCAGGTGCCGATAGTCGTGCTGTTCAGTTCTTTTACGGATGTGAGTATGTATCTGTTGAGAAATTTCAAGCCTACAACATATTGGGAGATGATGCTGAGTCTTGTTACCGGTTGCGTGATATTGGCTGTCGGTATCGGCTGGGCGGTGAAGGCCAATGTTACGATGAATCCCGGTGAATACTTGGTTAATGTCATCAGCAAGCGTTTCAACCATGCTTTCGGCAACGTGAAGTTGTGTTTTGATTCCACTTGTGCTGTTGTAGCAATAGTTCTCTCCCTGTTTTTATTGCACGCAATTGTTGGCATCCGCGAGGGAACGATTATCTCTGCTTTGCTTGTCGGTCCGTTGGAACGACTGCTCACACCGGCCTGGAACGTGTTCAATCGATGGTTGAAATGAAAATGCTTGCTGCATTTTCAAAATAAAAATCGGTTTTGCCGACGTGAAAGATTTGTATGAGAGTAAGATAGCTCTTGTTTGACTATTCCCGATTTTGTAAGCAACATTTTTCAATAATTTAATAATTCAGTCAGAATTTTTCAAAAGTTTTAATTTTTTTGAGTTAAAATTTGGAGAATGAAATATTATTTAGTAGATTTGCAAATAAATTTGGACTATGATGAAAGTATATTATATAATATTTTTTATAATAATAGCTTTTCTTTGTGGATCATGCGAACTGAAGATTAAGCCTTTTGAGAATGACGACGATGACGATGACATCGCTGTTTGCCGTTATGACAGGCTCGAAAGTGAATATCTTACTACAGGGGGCTATTCAGCGTTGCAACAGATGAACACCGACTATCCGACCCAGACAAGGACTCTTATTGAGGACATATTGAAAATAGGGGAGGTGAACGATCCACAGATAAACACCAAATTTTTAGCATTCTTCCAGGATCCTGTTTTGCAGACACTGATCTCCGATGCCGAGTCGCAATATGCTAATATGGATGATATAAACAAATCGCTCAACAAGGCATTCGACAGGCTTCAGGAAGAGATACCGGATTTTCCCGTTCCACAGATTTATGCCCAGATCACGGCTCTTGACCAAAGCATCGTGGTTGGTGACCAGTCAATAGGCATATCACTTGACAAGTATTTAGGCGAGAACTATGAGTTGTACAAGAAATACAACTATTCAGATTACCAGTTGAAGACCATGACAAGGGAGAATATAGTCCCCGACTGTCTCAATTTCTATCTGTTGAGCCTGTACCCGATGACCGACTTCGAGAACAGTTCACAGCAGGACCGTGACCTGCATTTCAGTAAGATACTGTGGGTATGCAACTTAGCTTTGGATGATGATTTCTTCAAGTCAACCTATATAGATTTAATCGAGAAATACATGTCGAAAAATAAGTCTGTTGACATAGAGACATTATTGAAAAGCAAAGACTATTCAGTATTCCTGTAATTATACATAAAACAGTGCCATAGAGAAAGCTCCCATGGCACTGCCACATTATACTAATTGACTTATTATACTTTGAATTTATATACTCTTCCGCCATTTGCCGGGAGAGTAATCATCACCATAGTATCAGCCTTCAATGAGATTGTCATTTCATCATCTGTCAGCAAGTCATTCGCAACGACATTCTTTTCAGGAATCTGCAGATAATCGAAGGCGTGCTTTGGAATAAAGACACCACAATAGGCAATCACATCAGAGAAATTCACAACTATGAGAAGCACCTCATTGCGGTATTTTCGCAGGAACGCATACTGGCGGTGAGAGTTGAAACAATCGCTGTTGCCGTTCACGTACATCAAATCGAAAAATTCACCGTCTGATATGGCTTTTTCATTGCTTGCCACGCTCAAAATGCGTAGATATTCTTTCTCAAGGGTTTTCTCCTCACAAGTCATTTGTCTGCGGTTGACATACCCGTGATAGAGAGACCTAACCGTCCAATAGTCGAAAATCGTAGTCCTGCCGTCACGACCACTGAATCCCTCCTTGTCCATGCCTTGCTCGCCAAATTCCTGACCGGCATACAGCATAAAGGGGTTTTTGTACATCAGAGCAGAGACTATCGTGGCAGGAATTCCTTTTGAGGCTTTTCCTGCAAAGAAATCACTTGCGATACGCAGCTCATCATGGTTTTCAAGGAAATATAGCATCTTGCCACGAATATCATCCACTGCCTGCCACTGATAAGTAATGGCGGACGCAGGACAATCGCCACGTATCACACTGAACAGACAATCGTACATACCTACCTTGTCATACAGATAACTGAAACCGGCATCCACAAAACTGCGGTACAGTGAGGGATTGTAAACCTCACCGATAAACAATATTTCAGGATATGCAGCCTTCACCTTACTGATTGCCCAACGCCAGAACTCCACGGGAACCATCTCCGCCATATCGCAACGGAAAGCGTCAATACCCTTGCCAGCCCAAAAGAGCAGAATGTCAAACATCTTGTTCCATGTGTCAGGGGTGGGAGTGAAATGATACGAGCGGCCGCCGGCATCGCAATAATCAACACCATAATTCAGTTTCACTGTCTCATACCAGTCATTCTGTCCTGGACGGTTGTCAAAATGGTCATTGCCGGTAGCCTTGGCAGGAAACTCATAATACGGCAGTGCTTCACCATGCAGCAGGTTCAGATACGGCTCAAATGTGGCATTTGTACAATAGTAGAAATTATTCTGAGGGGAAAACCCCATTTCAGTATTGTCTTTCTCTCCTAAGTCGTTTATGCCGGCAGGCTTGACTACCGACTTATACTGGCGTGCCACATGATTGGGAACGAAATCTATTATTACCTTCATCCCAGACTTGTGAGTACGCTCAACGAGAGCGTCAAACTCCGCCATTCTGTTGTCAACATCATCAGCCAAGTCAGGATCGATGTCGTAGTAATCAGTAATGGCGTATGGAGAACCTGCCTTGCCCTTGACCACGGCTGGATGCTGACGGGGAATGCCATGCGAGGAGTAGTCGGTACATGTGGCATGGCGTATGATACCAGTGTACCAAACATGCGTAACACCGAGCTTCTTTATTCTCCGTAGCACCGAAGCGTCAAAGAAACTCATTTTGCCGCAACCATTTTCTTCAAGCGAACCGTTTTCCTTGCAGGTTTCGGTAGCATTGCCAAATAGTCGGGTGAAAATCTGGTAAACGATTATTTTATTGGATTTCATGGAGATATGTTATTGTATGCCGTGAATGGCGACATTCCGGTCAATTCTGCCAATCATGCCTTGCAGAGCCTTGCCTGGGCCACATTCCGTGAAATCATCAGCACCAGCGGCAATCATGCCTTGCACGCAGGATGTCCATTTGACCGCACTCGTGAGTTGTGCTATGAGGTTTGCCTTGATATCATCAGGCTCGCTATGAGCCTTACCATCAACATTCTGGTAAATGGGGCATTTTGGGGCATTGAACACAGTCGCTTCAATAGCGGCTTGCAGCTCATCCTTTGCAGGTTGCATCAAAGGTGAATGAAACGCGCCACCGACTTTTAATGGCAAAGCTCGTTTTGCACCGGCAGTTTTCAACTTACCGCAAGCTTCATCTATAGCCTCGATATTTCCGCTTATCACGAGCTGGCCAGGACAGTTGTAGTTGGCAGGAACGCAGACATTGCCTTCCTTGTTGACCTCAGCGCATATCTTCTCTATCTTCTCGTCAGGCAATCCTATAATGGCTGCCATCGTGGAAGGTGCAGCCTCACAAGCCTTCTGCATTGCCATTGCACGGGCATAAACTAATTTCAGCCCATCCTCAAAACTCAATGCGCCGGCAGCCACCAAAGCGGAGAACTCGCCGAGAGAGTGCCCGGCTACCATTGAAGGAGCGAAATCATCACCCATGCACAAAGCGGTTATAACACTATGGAGGAATACGGCAGGCTGTGTAACCTTAGTCTGTTTCAATTCCTCATCAGTCCCATTGAACATGATGTCGGTAATCTTGTAACCGAGAATATCATTGGCTTTCTCAAAAAGTTCCTTTGCTAAAGGATTGGTATCGTAAAGATCCTTGCCCATACCAACAAACTGTGCTCCCTGACCGGGAAATACAAATGCTTTCATTTCTATAATATTTTTAACAAATTTATTAGATGTGCAAAGATAGCGCATTTTTTTCACTTTTACAAATATTACTTAAAGTATGCCGCCTGATTATTTCTCTCATTCTCCCCATTTTACATTATTCCTCTTTATTATATCAAAAAACGCCCGATTATTCCTCTCGAAAATATCAAAAAATGGGCGATTGTTCCTCTCGAAAATATCAAAAAATGGTGTAATATACCTCTCGATTTTATCAGATTTCACCTGATTATTCCTCTTTATTTTGTCAAAAAACAGCTAAATATTCCTCTTTATTTTGTCAAAAAACAGCTAAATATTCCTCTTTATTTTAGCATTAATACAATTATTCGTCTTTGTTTTATCAAAGAACATCTGATTATTCCTCTTTAATTTATCAAAAAATGTGTGATTATTCATCTTTATTTTGTCTAAAACAGGCTGAATATTCCTCTTTATTTTAGCATTTACTCAATTATTCATCTTTGTTTTATCAAAAATCAGCCGATTATTCATCTTTAATTTATCAAAAAATAATCGATTATTCCTCTTTATTTTATCAAAAATGACTATCTTTGCAAACAAAAATAATAGAAAATATGTATTTCAAGAGGCACATAGATCCAGATTTGAAGAAGT
>JAJPZD010000082.1 GCA_021204605.1 Prevotella sp. | reverse complement strand
ACGGGCGACAACTGCTATTTCCAGGATCTGACTTTGGAGAACGAATATCAATACTATACGGATGACAACGGCCGCGCTGTATGCTTGCAGGACAAGGGCAACCACACAATCTGCAAGAACGTGAAGATGTTGTCATATCAGGACACATACTATTCAAACAACTCGACAGCAGAAAAGTATTTCGAGACGTCAGATATCCACGGAACAGTTGACTTCATTTGCGGAGACGGAGCCGTTTATTTCCAGAACTGTACAATTACGGTAGAGAAGCGTACGGCAGCCGGTACGGGAGAGTGCACGATCACTGCGCCGAACACAGCAACAAGTGCGACATACGGATATGTATTCAACGGATGTACGATAGACAATTATGCGGCTACATATAATTATGGGCGCGCATGGAGCAACGGGCCGCGTTGTGTGTTCCTGAACACAATATTGAATGATCCTGATAAGCTGAATTCTGCACGCTGGAACACAACCGGTATCAACACCGTACCGACAGAGTTCTTGGAGTACAACACGATGAATTCAGACCTTACATCCATCATGCCAACTTCCAACACCATTACATTCAGCGGAGGAGGCACAACTTTGGAACTCAATACCCTTATGACATCAGAGACGGATGCCAAGAAATACGAGCTTGCAACAGTATTCGAAAGTTCATCATGGAGACCTGATACATGCACAACACAGTTGGATATGGGTACGGTATCTCAGGACGAGGAAAGTGAAGAAACGACAGATGCCACAATTTCGTGGACAGCCGTTGACGGAGCTTTGGCATACGCGATATTCAAGGATGGCGAGTTCGTTGAGATAATCGATGGCAGCAGCACGTCATACGAAGTAACGGAAGATGGCACATACACTGTACGCGCCGCAAACCAGTATGGCGGTTTCGGAGAGAACAGTGATGAGTGTGTGGCAACATTCATAAGTGATGCGCTTGAAAATAGCGATGTCGTCAAGACCGTATATTACAACCTCTCAGGTGTCCGTGTAAGCAATGCCTACAAGGGAGTAGTGATAAAGGTAGAGACGATGGAGAACGGAAAGCAAGTCGCAACGAAGATAGTTAAATGATAGATAATAGTTCACACTGAATTTAACTATTGAGGCTTGTATAATGGCTCCTCCCGCAGTGGATTGTGGGAGGAGTTTTAATTTTAATTGTTTTTTGTTTATTTTTCTAATGGGGGGGGGGTAAAATTAAACGTTTGCATTTGATTGTTTAAATAAAATCAAATCTGATAGGCATAATAGGCAAACGTAAGGAATTTTACTTTATATTTGCAAGTGGAACTATTATTTATCATTTAATTATTAACCTAAACTTGCAAAAATGAAAAGATTATTACTGAAAGGGGGACTACTATGTCTCCTGTGTTTCGCCGCATGTATAGCGTGGGCGGACGAAACGGATGACAATCTGACCGCAACGTGGGATTGGGAGAACGATAACCCAAGTGGTATTAGGGCATCTACGGATTTCCAAGGTACTTCTTCCGGAAAAGGAACGTTAGATTCTTCTATTGAGGGCATCGTGATGACTGTTGATGCAACAAGTGGTAAATTGAGTGCTGGAACAAATAGCTACGCCCAATTCAATTCGGGGACAATTCTTCAGGTTCCAGTGGCAGAGGGTAGTGTTGTGACTGTTAAACGTTATCCGGGTGATTATACCTGCACAATTGGAGGAACAGATGCAACATTCTCAGATAATGTGGCTACTTATACAGCTACGAGTACAGATGCCGAAACTGGTTATGTTGCAATAGTCGCAACTAATAATGGTTATCTTAATAGTGTGTCTGTAACTTATTTGAGCCAGGATGATATTGACAAAATCATTGGTGTAACGGCAACTTGGGATTGGGAGAATGATAATCCAGAGGGACTTCAAACTACGACTATTAAAGAAGGTAGTACTGATTACATCACATCTACTTACTCCACAGATGATGCTACTGTTAAGATGTATGTTGATGCAACAAGTGGTCAATTAGCTGGAAGGAGTTCTAGCAATAATGATGTACAACTAAATGAAGGAACAATCCTTCGTGTTCCAGTTGTATCTACATCAGATGTTGTTACGATTGTCTCTCACAGTAATTATTATTATTATACTGTTGGTGGAACAGCGGCTACAGATGTGACCACAACCTATAAGGCACAAGAGACTGATGCAGAACAAGGTTACGTTGAGATAAAAGTAACATCTACAAGCTATGTTTACAGCATTACAGTTAAATATGAAAGTGAAGAGGAGATTGCAAAGATTGATTACAATAAGCTAAGCGCTTCAGAGGATAATACTGAAGGTGATGATCAAAATGGAAACACCGAAGGTGGTGGAACGGAAGAGTCTGGCAAACAAGTAGAGAAGGCTCTCTACACTACAGATTTCACCGAGTGGCCAACGATTAGTAGCAGTTCAGAAGGAGTCACCAATACCGTGACAACCAAATACAGTGATGAGGAGTTGACATTCACGCTTGTAAACGCTTCTGTTGACCCAGAAGGAACAAACGATAAGTTCTCAAGCCTTGTCGGTTACATTATGACGGATAAGAAAAGTGGTGTTTCTATAACAACTTCCGAACTTAAATCTATAACTAAGATTACATTTACACAGGCAGGTACAGGTACTAGTGGCCGTGGTATAAAGATTTCTGTACAGGGTACTCCAACAGATGAAAATGAGACAGCAGATGACGATTGGGTAACAGTATTCGACACACAACTTGCGACTCAGGCAGGAGAGGAACATACAATTGAAATTAACCGCACAGACTGCCAGATTAAGTTTGAGTCATTAGATGATAGCGCTAACGCCTATGTCACAGACCTTGCGATTTACGGAAATATCACATTGACAGAGCCGACGCTTGCAACATTCACTCTAAATAATACAGAGTATGACGCATACGAAGTATTCACTAAGAGCGTTGACAATGACAAAATGGAAGGAACTGTTTATATAAGTTCTTCAGAAAATATGCCATCAGAAACTAACGCCGTAACGGCAACGGCAGATTATGGTGAAGTTGGGAGCATAAGCTATACAACTGACACTGATAATGCGACAGTCAATATCGAGGTCAAAGAGGAAGATGGAACTGCAAGTGTTACATACGTATTGAGTGTTGAAAGAAAGCCAATGCACACCTTAACATATTACAACCTTGATGGAACAACTGTTCTTGGAACACAACAGGTAGAGGAAGATGCGACTATCGGAACATTCAATGACTATAGCTCATCAATAACACCTGGCGATGGCTACACATTCCGTGGCTGGTTCGTTTCAACAGAAGGAGGAAAGAAATATACAACCGACTATGTTGTAACCGAAGACATCAGTCTGTATGCAGTGGCAACAGAAACAGAGGTACAGAGCACGACGGCACGCTATGAGTATGACCTTACCTACCAGTATTTCTATGCAGAAGACCATGAGGCATTCAACCCGACTGGTGGAGAATGGCATGACACCACCCACGGCTGGGTATTCAGCGATGGCGATGAGATCAACCTGCTCGTTGGCGGTAACGCATACATATTGTTAGACCTTTGCTCATATTCAAGTGAAGGCACTAAAATCTCATTGGGTGACACCAGTGTAGATGCTAAGGTAAGCACAGACGGAGGTTCCGCAGCATTCACATACACGGGAGAAGCAGGTACGATTACCCTTAATATAAGTGGCAGTCCGGTATATATCCACAGTCTGACCATCCTCAATGTTCAAGATAATCCTATTGCCAAGAACGATGCCGGTTATTATGTTGTAAATGCCGGTGATGCTGACAATCTGCTCACAACCCTTGAGATAGCCAACGCTACGGCAAGTTCAGATGAGCGCACATACATCTTCCTGCCGGGTGGCACTTACGATCTTGGAAATACGACGTTGACGAAGATTTCAGGTGCCAACATATCGTTGATAGGTCAGAGCATGGACAGCACGATAATCGTCAACACTGCATTGGAAGAGAGCATATACAATACAGCTACGATATTGGTAACGGGCGACAACTGCTATATCCAAGACCTGACATTGCAGAATAATTATGATTATTATGGAAACAGCAACAACGGCCGCGCGGTATGCTTGTGGGATCAGGCAAACCACACGATATGCAAGAACGTGCGTATGTTGTCATACCAAGATACCTACTATTCAAACAACTCGACAGCCGAGAAGTATTTCGAGACATCGGATATACACGGAACCGTTGACTTCATCTGTGGTGATGGTGCCGTTTTCTTCCAGGGTTGTACTATTACGGTAGAGGCACGTCAGGGTGGTTCTACGAGTGGTGAATGTACGATAGTGGCACCTAGCACGGCAGATGGCGCAAGCTATGGATATGTATTCGATGGATGTACGATAGATAACAAAGTCTCAAAATACAATCTCGGACGCGCTTGGAACTATAAGCCACAATGTGTTTACCTGAATACAGTATTGAAAGACACGGTTAATTTGAGAGAAGAGCGTTGGAATCCAAAAGGCGTTGCCAATGCTTCAATACCATATAAGTTCTTGGAGTACGCTTCAGTTGATACACTTGGTAATGTAATTACTCCATCGGAAAATACTGTTTATTTCTATAGTTCAGACAGTTCGGTTAAAGATACTCTTAACACGATACTTACTGAAAAGACCGAAGCTGAGAAATATTCACTTGGTTCAGTGTTTACAGACTGGTCACCAGCCACCTACGCTACACAGTTGGAGATGGAGCAACTATCAGTAAGTTCAGACTCAACAGCAATTTCGTGGAGCCAAGTTAACAATGCTTTGGCATACGCGGTATTCAAGGACAGCGTATTTGTTGATATCGTCGATGCGAACACATCATCCTACAAAATAAACGGAGATGGTATATACACTGTACGTGCAGCAAACTCTTACGGAGGTTTCGGCGAGAACAGTACAGAGGCTGAAATCACTACGATAATCAAGGATGCCGCCGCCAACAAGGGCAGCATAGTCAAGACCGTTTATTACAACCTTTCTGGCGCACGTGTAAGCAGCGCAACAAAGGGCGTAGTGATAAAGGTTGATACTATGGAGAATGGAAAGCAAGTGGCGACAAAGGTGATTAGGTAAAAAAGCAAGCCCCCTCCGTCTCCCCCCCCCCAATAGGGGGAGAGTCCAGACAGGATGCATGTGGGTGTGGGAAAGCCCCCTCCGTCTCCCCCCAATAGGGGGAGAGTCCAGGCAGGATGCACGTGGGTGTGGGGAAGCCCCCTAAATCCCCCCTTAGGGGGACTTTAAAGATAGCTTGAGGAACAGCCGCTAACCCCATTAGGGGGGAGCGAAGTTTGAAGGGCTTAAAGAGAGGGTAAATTTTTATAATTTTCTGAATAAAATCAGCATTACAAGTAAAAAGTGTAATGCTGATTTTGTTTTATTGAGAAAAAAATGGGAAATAATTATAATTTTTTTGCTAATATATTGAGTTTTTTATGTAAGTTTGCAGTCAATAACTGTAAAACCAAATCTACTAAAATATGAAAAAGTCAATATTATTAAAAATGAGCGTGTTAAGTCTTTTCTGTGTCATAGCAGGTATGTCATGGGCACAGACGGAGGCAACGGCAACATGGGTTTTCGACCAGGGCACAGAAGGTCAGGTAGCCACATACAGTCCTGACGGAGTGAGCAAGTATTTCAAGACGAGTTACGTTACGTTGGGAAGCGGGCTTTATTATTATGTCCC
>JAJPZD010000123.1 GCA_021204605.1 Prevotella sp. | reverse complement strand
CTTTGTACCCCACACTGACAGGATGCAGGCAGAGAAGATAATCTTTGACCTTGCAAAGAAATATATGGCAGAAAGGGATGCAAAAGGATGACAGCCGAAGAAGCACAGGAAATTTTAAACAAAGATTTGATGTGTGACACAATGGCACGGTCTAATTATGACGGGTTTTGTAGAAATCATAGTTGCTGTGATTGTGAATATGATGTCACCGATGATGAGTTTAACCGTGCTGTTCAAGTAGCTATTGTATGCCTTGCAGGGTATAAGGCAAAACCGCGCGTTGCTTTTGCGCCTGGATTCTACAAATGTCCTACTTGTGGTAATGCATTGATGAGCTATGAGAAATATTGTGACCAGTGCGGTCAGAAATTGAGGTGTGACGAATGAGAGCTTGGATTGATGCAAAGTTAAAAGTCCCTGATAGTACGGACGATGTGGCGGTTAAAGTGACTGGCATCAACGATTATGATAGCCATTATACTGACGACATCGCAGTCGGATGGTACGATCCGAGTTTGCACAAATGGAATGTATATACATTTGAGGACACAACTCCTACTGTCAGTGCGTGGCGATATCAAGACAACTCGCCGTCGGAGTGCGACGACCAGAAAGCTACTGTTTCATTTGACATGCCTAAAAGCTGCAAAGTTTGTCCGTTAATGATGCTTGAGCCATGGGACACGGATGACTTTATATATGATTGCTATTGCGCCTACATGAAAAGGTTTTGCGATTATGAGTCTTGCGCTGGAGACACAAGGTCTCCATGGTGTCCGCTATGAGGTGACGCGATGATAAAGATTAACGCAGATGTATATGAAGAAACTATATACATCACACTGTTTTTCACAAATGGCAAGTACAGCGAGTCAAGTCCGGTGAGCATATGCCAAGAAAACGGCAACTTTCGGTACATAGGAGACATGCCTAACGATTGGGTCAAACATTTGAATGAAGAACATTATACTTGCAATCTGGTACCATTTATACGCAGCCATAATGTAAACTTTCACCGAGGGCATAGTATTGTGTCGCTTGAGGGTTGTATATCGGGCAGACACGTTGCAAGCGCTGATGTGCGCATGGAATATACCCGCATCAAACCGCCCATGTTTATGATCAAGCATCGTTGCGAAAACTGCGGTGAGATAGTATACGGAGACATTATATATGGCGACGACATACACTTTTATAATAGTAAAGATAGCGATGCATTGTACTTCTACGCCCTCAAAAGCGATATGGAGACGTGCCGTAGCCTTACGTCGCACCGATGTGATGACGGCTCTATCGGAAGGTTAAAATGCCTAGGGGCAGAATCCATCAAGCTTTTAGGGCGCAATGAAGAGGAGGTAGATCATGAAGATATTCGACCAAAACAAAATGACATTATATGACTCTGATCAGATATATATGTTCAAAGCCGAGCCTACACAAACAGGATTGTTTGGAATATATGCATATGGGAATGCTTTTGACCAAAATGGGAACCGGGTAGGACAGTTAATCGCAACGTATCAAGATGCGGCAAATGTTATGAAAGCCCTGAAAAGGTTGGGTCAAGTTCCGAATAAGACGTACCATATGGCAAATAGCACGACATGGACTGAATACGATACGCTTTTTACAATGCCTAGCGAAGAGGATATGGAGGGACACGATGGGTCAGATTAAAATGCCAACATTTCAAGAGGCGAGGGATAACCTCTGGAAGATATTGATTTGCGACGGAATGAGTCCAGAGAAATGTGAAGAGTTCGGATGGTGCGATCATTGTCCTTTTGACACCAACATAGATTTCTCAGAGCAGGATATCTTTACAGTTGCGATTGCCGCGTTGGATGATGTGATTAACAACGGATATATGAGTGCGGCAAAGGAAGAATATGCGGCTGAGACGCAACGCATATGTGAGAAATACAGGGAGTACCTTGCGGGGATTTACGAAGAAGGCCAAGAATTTTCAGACACGGAAGAAGATGTATGATATGTCATTAGATGAAGCTACTACATATTTATGTAAACTGTCAATGTGTGAACGCATGGCAGAAACGAAATGCGCGTATAGCGTGGAACAATGCAAAGGATGCAGCCTGTATACTGACTGCGCTCAATACGATGAGGCCGTCATGACCGTATTAAAAGCGTTATCTGATACAGAGTCTGCCCATCTTAGGCGAGCCATGAAATCTCTATGGAAAACTGTAAGATGTGACGCTCACATCGAATGCACAACTTGCAGCGCTGAATGCTACGCTTGTAAGTTTTATTGTACGCCGTATGAGTACAATGTCTCATTGGATGCCGTTCTTCATGCATTGACGGGAACTAAGATAGAAAGGAGCGCGTAATGAAGATTCAGATTAAATATCATACAGATGAGATCAAGAAAATCGAGAAAATTAAAAACGGAGACTGGATTGATCTTAGAGCTGCACAAAAGGTTGAACTTCATGCAGGGGATTTCGCTATCATTTCACTCGGGGTTTCTATGAAGCTTCCAAAGAATTATGAAGCGCATATCGTTCCTAGGAGTTCTACATTTAAGAAATGGGGTATCATTCAGACCAATGGAGTCGGGATCATCGACAACAGTTATTCTGGAGACAACGACATTTGGGGGATGCCCGTGTATGCGACAAGAGATACAATCATCAACGTCGGTGACCGTATCTGCCAGTTCAGAGTCGAAAAGAAGATGAAGGACAACATCTCGTTCAAGGAAGTCGAGCAACTCGGCGGGGCTGACCGTGGTGGATTCGGAAGCACCGGAACGGATTAAAGGAGAGAATATGCCAACACAAGAAAAACTCCCATGGTGGGAGAAATACACGTTGACCGTACCAGAAGCAAAGGAATACTTTGGCATTGGATATAAGAAGCTTGAAGATTACATAAAAGAGCACCACGATGCCAAATTCATTTTGTGGGATGGAACGAGGCCACTGATTAAGCGTAAAGTCTTCGAGCAAATGATTGACGAGGAACTTACAACGATTTAAATTTATTGTAGAATTTGGGCCGTCTGTGTGTTATTATTACATATCATGCAGGCGGCCCTTTTTATTTTTAGGAAGGAGCCGATATGAGTGAAACAAGGAAAGACTCGAAGGGAAGACGCTTGTGGAACGGAGAGACTCAGGACGCAGATGGGAGGTATAAGTACAGGTATACGGACTTAAACGGCAATAGAGTAACAGTCTACAGTTGGAGATTGACTGAGGCAGACCATGTTCCCTCTGGCAAGCGACAGGATTCTTCTTTGCGGGAGAAGGAGAAAGAAATTAAGCAAATGCTTGATATGAAGCTGGACGTTAGCAAGAGCAACGTCACCCTGCTTGAACTTGCAAGAAGATATATCCAGAGCAAGCCAGGGTATAAACCTGTGACAGTTCATCAGTACGAGACAAGCATTGACCGCGTTGAAGGAAGTCCATTCTTACAAAGGAAGATTAACGATGTGAGAACGTCCGAAGCTAAAGCGTGGTGCGTTGGACTTGCCAAGGATGGAGTGCCCGGAGAGATTATTGACAGAGTTAAGACAATCTTGAAACTCGCATATAAGATGGCGATAGAGGATGAGATTGCTGTGAGGAATCCTTTTGATTTCAGCCTGAGCGACGTCGTGCGTTACACCGTTAATACAAGAGACGCGATAACGCCGGAACAGGAGAAAGCTTTATTGGACTTTCTAAAAGAGGACACATGCTATAAGAAGTATTATGAGCCTGTGTATATTCTGTTCAAGACTGGAATGAGGATATCGGAGTTCTGCGGATTGACCATGGACGATATTGACCTCGAAAATGGAAGAATCAATATCAATCATCAGGTGCTGAAGGTTCCAAACAAAGGGATGTTTGTTGGCCCGCCTAAGTCAAAGAGCGGCTATAGAATCATCCCCATGAGCGATAGCGTAAAGGAATGCTTCGAAAGAATCATCCAGCGTAGGGAGAAGTTCGATAATGAACCAGTGCTGTATGATGATGACGGCAAGGCATATACCGGGTTTTTGTATTTAAACCGGAGGGGCAACGTCTTGATTTCAGCAGACTGGGAGCAACGCTTCAATGACATCGTTGGAAGGTATAATAAGAAGCATGAGGTTCATCTTCCTAAGATTACTCCACATGTAGCACGTCACACGTTCTGCACCAACATGGCGAACAGTGGTGTTCCGCCGAAGCAGCTCCAGTACATTATGGGTCACTCCACGATCACGATTACCATGGATCACTATACGCATACGCACGTTGATGACCTTGGAAATATCATGGAGAACGTGTGCAGAATTTAGACCAATTTGTAGACCAAACGATTGCCGAGTTATGCCGTGATATGCCACGATTTGCCGAGATTTATAACGGCAATCATTAAAACTGAATTATTTCACGATACAAAAAGCCGTGGTTATGGGGCTTTTAAAAAGTACCGAAATATGGTATGATGTTTGATTTTAATTCCAAAAGCGCTTGCGGTGCAACGATTTATCGCCAATAACAAGCGCAATTTATACCACATTTAGACCAAATGCCAAATTGAAACCGCCTGCATGATTTTCATTTCTTTAATCATTTCTTTAACTTTAAGCATCGATAGCCTTTCTTTATAGTGAAAAAGAAAGGGTAGACAAACTTAATTGCCTACCCCAATAAAAGGACAATGCTTATGGATTCAATTCAAATTCCATTTAAAATGTATTACATTTCTGAGAGGCTCTGGCCGTATCAAACAGCCGAAGGCTCACGAGTTTCCTTCTTCTTCTCATGATTCTTTTGAATATACTTTTCTGTGTTTACAAACTTGTCGTGCATAGATTCGTCATCCTTTGGCGGAACCATGGGCAGGTCGCAAATCTCGTCCATCAAGCCACCGACGAACGTATTCCCACCTTCATCTTTATAAATCTGAAATCTCTTAATTAAACACTCTTTGCTATACGCGTCAATCCATCCTTGTTCATAAACAAAGTATCGGTGCTTTTCTGTAATATATGACTTTATAGCCTCAATGTCAGACTCTACAAGAGTATCTACCCTTTTGTTTACCGATTCAACTAGATCATCTATTTTTTCATTCGATTCCGCAATAGAGTGTGTAATTTCAGTGATGCACCCTTCAACAGACTTCATCTCTTTCTCGATAGCCACGAGCTTTTCGTCAGACTTTTCTTCTTTTCTTGTCTGCGAATATCCCTTATCAAAGTGCTGTTTCATTCTCTCATGCGCCCAGTCAAGAAACGTGACGAATGCCTTAAGCGCAAGCGCAAGTATAACACAGAATATTAAGATGTCGGTAAGATTATAGGTCGTAAGTAATTCAACCATGCCAGCCTCCCTAATAATCAGCCAGACTGCGCAGACTTACCGCGCAGCCCAGCCTATCTTAATATGCTACGTCTATAAGTTATGCCTTGATCAGCTTTCCAGCCTTCAGCAGATTAAGCATCTGCGTATTCTGAGAAGCCGTTCCAGTGTAGCCACTAATGCTGTTCGCAGCAGCAATCAGCTTGCGATGAGCATAAGAGCTGTCAACCTTGATTGCATCCAGAGCACTCACGATACTCGTTCCGGTATAATTCGGAATGTCGTAATATCCGAGGCTTCCACCATCTTCCATAGTTACATCATCAGACGTCACAACAGTCAGAATATCGGCGGATGCCCATCCCTGACGAGTGCCACCAGACGTCTTGGACACACCCCAGCAATGAGGATAGTTTGCTCCAGCATAACCAACAACGTAACGGTGC
>JAJPZD010000187.1 GCA_021204605.1 Prevotella sp. | reverse complement strand
CTTGAGATTTTTTATACTTTTCGAATTTGTGAGACGGCGTCTCACAAATTCAAAACAATAATAGGAGGCTGTTTCGCAGCCTCCTATTATTATATGTAGCGGTAACCTTTATTTCAGCAGTTGCGGCAGGAACGAGGACACGACGAGTATCACGATTCCCACGAGAAGCACCAAAATTGTCTTTTGCGAGCACCCCTTCCACTCCTTGAGGATGATACCCCACACATTGCTGAACGTAACGTTCAACGCCATGAGGATGCACCACGAGAAAGTAAGCAGCACAGGTGAATCGGTAAGGAAGCCCTTTCCAAGGCTCAGTCCGAAGAACTGGCTGTACCACAGCAGACCAGCCAAAGCACAGAAAACAATGTTGTTAAGGTAGAGCGAAGTCTGGCGATAGTCGCCCCAGGTGCGGTTCTTGCCGTTCTGGTAGAAACAATACACAGCATTGGTGATGAAACCGCCGAATGTTACGAGCAACGTTGCCGGCAACGTGCGGAACATCGGGTCGGTGGCTTCCCCGAAGTTGAGGTTCTCACCGAAACCAAGACCGATACTGAAACATGCGCTCATAAACCCGGCAAGCAGAGCTACGATAATTCCCTTTGTAAAATTAAAGTCCTTCACCGCTTTCTTCTTCTCCTCCTCACTCAACGACTGTGATTTCATATTCCCGGCTTTACCGATTACGGCAATACCGGCAAGGGTAACCACAACACCCACAATCACTGGCATCGTAAGGTTGTGAATATTGCCAGTGAAAATTGGAGTAAGGATAGTACCAAGACCGGCACAAGTGCCAAGAGAGATACTCTGCCCAAGAGCCACACCGAGATAGCGCATCGACAGTCCGAATGTCAGTCCACCGATACCCCAGAGTATTCCGAAGAATATCGTCCACAGCGATGCCGTAATGTTATTAGAATACACATCAAACAGACAATTTCCTGACGGAACGGCAAGCAGTGCACCGAGCAACGGGAACAACAGCCATGCGAACACACCCTGCACAAGCCAATACGACTCCCAGCTCCAGGAGCGTATCTTGTTGATAGGAACATAGCAGCTTGACTGGCAGAATGCGCCGATAGCGATTATAAGAAGTCCTATTATTATAGCCATAATACAATAAAGCCCCACTTGGATCCTAAAAAGGTCTGGTGAGGCTCTTTAAAAATTATCGTTTTGACGTTACATCCTTCTCATATTGCTCAATGTCAGCAATGAAGTCCTGGCCGACAGGAACATTGTTGCGCAGGCAGAACTCATCGTAAACGGCGTTCCAAGGAAGAGCCTTCGCCTCCTCAAGCAGTGCGAGACGCTGGAAGCCCTTGTCCTCTGCCTCGTATTTACGCAGCGTGATGATAGGCTCAAGCAAAGCGCGTACCATACACTTCTGAGCTGCACGGCTGCCGATAACGTAAGCGCCGATACGGTTGATAGATCCATCGAAATAGTCAAGGCCATAGTGTACGCGGTCGAGTGCGTCTGCACGTACTATCTCACTGAACAGGTCGAGTGTCGGGTCATCCATGATAGTTACGTGGTCAGAGTCCCAACGTACAGGACGGCTTACATGCAGCATCAGTTCGGGAACGAACAGCAACATGGCAGATACCTTGTCGGCTACGCTCTCTGTCGGGTGGAAATGACCGGTGTCGAGGGTAATCATCTTGTTGTTCTTAGCAGCGTATGATGTGTAGAAGTCATTTGAGCCTACTGTGTAGCTTTCAAGACCGATACCGAACACCTTGCTCTCGATGCAGTCTTTCATGTTGTCATACTTGGTGGCAAAAATCTGGTCAAGAGAATCCTTCAACAATTCACGATACAGCTTTTTGTTTACCGTCATGTCCTTTGATCCGTCGTGTACCCACAGGTTCATGATACAAGGGTCGCCCTGCGCCTTTCCCATCTCCTCTGCGACGGCACGGCAACGCTTTGTGTGCTCAATCCAGAAATTGCGGATGCCCTCATCCGGATTGGATAGCGACAGGTTGCCACTCTTCGGATGTGAGAACGAGGTGGAATTGAAATCGAGTTTCATATTGTTCTCCTTGCCCCACTCTATCCAGCTTGCGAAATGACGTGGCTCCACCTGGTCGCGGTCAACCACCTCACCCTGAAAGTCTCCGTAGATCTCGTGGAGGTTAAGGCGGTGTGTGCCCGGTATCAACGATTTCGCCTTGATGATGTCAGCACGCAGCTCATCGATATTGCGGGCCTTGCCGGGATAGTTGCCGGTTGACTGGATACCGCCGGAGAGCTCACCGCCCTGCACTTCGAAACCGGCAACATCATCAGCCTGCCAGCAGTGAAGGCTGAGGTGGAAATCCTGCATCTGATTGATTACTTTCTCCGTATCAATACCAAGTTCGGCATAACGCTCTTTTGCGACAGCGTATGCCTTTTTAATCAGTTCTTCTTTCATGTCTTTATATTTTAATTATTGTTTGTTTCAGTAGAAAATACTCGTCATTTCACCACCTTGAGATATTTCTCGTAGGCAGCATCCCACTCTGCCTTGTCATGTGGCTCGAAACGTTTCAACGCCACACTGTCGGCAATCAGCTTGCGCATGTCGAAGATACCCTCAACAAGCCCTGCTGCTTTCGCCTGAAGCATGATGTTGCCAAGTGCCGTGCACTCCTGCGGGCCGGCAAGCACCGTAACGCCCGTGGAATTTGCCGTAAACTGGTTGAGATAGGCGTTCAGCGAGCCGCCTCCGATGATATGCAGCGTCTCTATCGGAAACTCTGCCATCTCTTTCAGATAACCGAACACCTGACGGTAGCGCAGCGCAAGGCTCTCGAAGATACAACGGCATATCTCCGCATACCCCTGTGGCACATGCTGCCCCGTCTCTCCGCAATATTGTTTTATCGCCGCCTCCATATTTGTCGGATTGGCGAACATATCATCATCCGGATTTATCAGACTCTGGAAAGCAGGCACTTTCATCGCCTCGCCAAGCAATGTGCCGTAATCAGCCGGCGCACTCTCGCCCCACTCCTTGCGGCAACGCTCCAACAGCCACATACCGCAGATATTCTTCAGAAAACGAGTAGTACCATCAATGCCACCCTCATTGGTGAAATTGCGGTCATAACTTACGTCATTGATAATAGCGTCTTTCGCCTCTATACCCATTAAGCTCCACGTTCCGCTGCTCAAATATGCGAATCTCTCGTTGCTTGCCGGTACTGCGGCAACGGCACTGCCCGTGTCATGGCCGGCTACCGCAATGACAGGTATCTCACCAAGACCAGTCATCTTCTGTACCTCCTCTGTCAGCGTGCCTATTTGATATCCCGGTGATACCATCTCGCCGAACTTATCACGCGACAAGCCCACACTCTCAAGCAATTTGTTGTCAAGGTCCTTTGTGCGTGGGTCGAGCAACTGTGAAGTGGAGGCTATCGTGTACTCACATACAGCCTTGCCAGTGAGCATCCAACTGAGAGCGTCAGGCACGAACAATATCTTTGCGGCGTTGTTCAAGGCAGAGTTGCCGTCGCGCTTCATGGCATACAACTGGAACAGCGAGTTGAAATTCATAAACTGTATGCCGGTAATATGATATACCTCCTCCTTCGGCACTACGTTGTTGAAATACTCCTCCATTGCGCCGAAAGTATGGGGGTCGCGGTATGCCAACGGATTGCGGAGCAAGGCTCCGTCATCACCTATGCACACAAAATCCACTCCCCATGTGTCTATTCCGATACTCGTTATATCAACACCTCGCTTGGCAACGACTTTCAGGCCCCTGATAATCTCAAAGTACAGGGCATAGATATCCCAATAGAAATGGCCGCCCGTCTCTATAAGGTTATTGGCAAAACGCGTTATCTCCTCTATTTCCACCTTGCCGCCACTTATAGTGCCCACAACGGTCCTGCCGCTCGTGGCTCCAAGGTCAACAGCGAAAAAACAATTCGACTTCTCCATTTTTATGTTTTTATATGTATTAAATTTCTAAAAAACAACGCAATCAGAAAATGCTGTCTTTTGTATTGCCAAACCTTTTCCCTCAATTGCGAATTTCTTTTTGCAAAGATATACAATCATTTACAAAAGTAATTATAATATTTGATTTTTACACAACAATATTTGGGATAAATTATTCCGTCTCATTCTCCTTTACTTCTTCCTCAACAGCCTCCTCTGCATTTTCTGCCGCATGGCGTGCCGCCATTTCCTTCATCACACGCTTCCTGACATTGTTGATTTTTATGGCGTTGATACATTCTGAAACTCCATATAAAAGGAGGCACCAACCGATTATGATAAGTGGCAGCCCTGCCGTTTCCATTGGCTTGAGGATTACAAACAGGCCTGTAAGCAGTATGATTATCGGACAAATCCAAAACCACAATGGAATACGGCTCACCTTGTTCGCACTGATAAGAGCCATAAACTGGTTTATCGCTCCCAGCAGCAATATGGCTCCGAGAACATACATAAGCCACTTGACAAACACATCGGGCAACAGCATCAAAATCAATCCAAGAAGCACGCTGCCCAAACCGACTATCGGAAACACCGGCTTTATCGGTGTGATAAGCTGCCCCTGCGCATTATACTCCTCAATATTTTCTTCCTTACGTGATTTTGCGGCAAAATATGTGGCACACGAGATAGCACCTGATATAAAGAACATCGCACCTATGGCTATGGTGATACCCGTAACAGTGCTGTCAGGATTTCTAATAAGCAGAATACCGACCACTATAGCGCATATTGCACGGAAAACAGAACTTTGCAAGACTTTCATAACGATTTGTTTTTAATGTATTAGCGGTATGACAACACAAAGATAATACATGTCAGGCAAAATTCAAAACAAAACATCCCTTTTTTGCTCTATCCGACAACAAAGAGGGCGGACAGCATTGCTGCCCACCCTCCATGTTCTTCGTTTTTTCGGATATTATCTTACAACGATTTTCTTGCCGTTGACGATATAAATGCCCTTATTTGTGGCTTCCTTCACCAATTGGCCTCCGATAGTGTAGATCTTCCCTTCTCTTGGCTCTCCCTGAATGGTTATTCCGTTTATTCCGGTAGTGTCATCGCTGCCTTTATCTAATGCAGCGGTGATTGTCTCTCCTTCTTCCTCTGCATAGAAATGTATGTAATAGGTAGTGCCTGCCTCCATATTCAATGAATATAAACCACTGTTCTCATCCAAAGTTGTGGTAAGGTTTTCAGGTAATGTGGCACTTGCGTAACATTCCGGCGCTGTATTGCCCGTGAACATCAACACACCTTCTTCTACGGCTGCATACACATAGTAATAATACTTATATCCTGCTTCAAGGGTATATGTGCTGTCCAATTCTAATGTGTCTGCCTCCATCAGGTCCATATACTCTATGGCAAAAGTCAGACTCCCCGCACTGCCGCTTGATTCTGTAACAATGTGATTTCCCGCCTCGTCGGTTATTCCGTGCAACATCACGTCAATTTCATCATACGTGCCGGTCGCCGATGGCAGCATGTCAGTACGCGAACGCGACTTGCCTGTCAAGTCTATCGTTATCACATTCTCATTGATACTGTACTCCACATCCGTCTCATCGTAGATACCATCATCGCCATCCACCTGGCCATAGCGCAGCTCCACACTTTCAACGGCACTGATGTTGCTGCTGAATGTCAGCGTTATCACACCGTCCTCATCGCCTGTCCTCCAGTATGACAGGAACTTCTCCGGCAAGCTCTCTGATACGAGCTTCGTAGGCAGGGCGGGAGCTTTGTATTTGATCTCAAGAGTCCCATCCTCTCCATAGGCCACCCCGGCAGCACTTTTCAGATTCTCTATCCGCAAAATCACCTCATCTTCGGGTTGGATCTTTTCCTCCTCCAACCAGCTCTTTACTGTTTCCACAACCTCGAACGTGTAAATGTTGTTCACAAAGCGGTAGGTTGTTATCATCTCCTCATTCTCGCCTGACACCAATGTGATAGTAGCATTATCCATATCCACTTCCAAGTCAAACTTGATGGATATATTCTGCTCATCTACAATATCCAAAGTAGATCCCTCCTCTGGATTTACTGACTCCAACTGCGGTGCTGTGTCATTGCCATCAAACGAGGCGACAAAGGTGGCCTCCGACTCTGTCAAGTTAAAATACACATAGTAGGTCTTGCCCGTCTCTACTGAGATAGAGTGCTTCTGACCGCCCTCCACATAATCTGTCGTGGAACTGATCTCGTATTCATCATCAAAAGAACTGTCTGAATAGAAATCCGGTGTTACCACACTGACTATCCCGAAATATCCATCTTCCGTCGCTGTGTATGAATAATACCACTTGCTGAAAAAACCTGTCATCGTGTAGGTCTCTCCTACCGTAATCTCCGTAGGGCTTTCCTTGTCATTCGACGCAAACGTTTTAATGTTCAGCGCAAACAGAACTACTAACAATAATGTAAACCTAGTTATCCCACTCTCGCATTGATTAAAATTAAATTTTATTCTCATAACTAATTAATTAAGATTTGTAATATAAATTAAAGGATTAAAAAAACTAATCTCTTTCTCAGCTTCTTCATAGTTCATCTTATCATTTAGAGACGCTTCTCTTTCTCGATGGCAAATATATGCCTATTTATTAGATCCCCAAAATTATTTAATAAATTTTATAATTATTGCATAAATATACAGAAATTCCCATCCCTGTATATTTATGTTTGAACTTTACGAATACTTGATTATTTCTTCATATACTTCACTGTCTTACCATTCTTTCTGATTATATTAATGCCATGCTGCATTCTGACGCGCCTCGTTCCATCAATACCGTAAATCTCCTCTCCTTTCTGCTCGTCTGCTCTCACTGCGTCAATGCTCAACGCATTCTCGTATTCCTGAGTATCAAACAGATATGTACCATATTTATATTGACCTACCGCCTCATCGTAAAAGCCCACAAAGCCCATGATAAACCTGCCATCAGGAGAGATTGACATCGGCTGGTGGTCTCCGGCTGCGTCATACGTAGCAAAATCTGTCGCGTATGGATATATGGATCTGATGGTTACTGCCTCGTCGTTCTCCGGCGTCCAGATATAGCCCTGCTTGTTCATTGATGCCACGCCGCCCAACGCTGCTAAGATGGAACCGTCATCAGAGATTCCCGACGGCAGAAAGTTGTTGTCGTTGGCTGCCTCTACAAGCACGCCGGTCTCCATGTCGTACCTGCCGATACGCTCTATATTGTCGTAACAGCTCGATTCCAGCGTCATCGCGATATACCTGCCGTTACTGCTCACGGCCGTTGGTGAAAATGTATAATATGGATGGTTAGCTGCCCATTGGTCCTCCTCATAATAGTCCTTGCTGATCGGATCGCAGGTGTACGTGCCATCTTCATTCAACTTCCATACTATCAAAGGATATGTCGCCCAATTGTCTATCACAAAGCCTACTATCAGACTGCCATCAGCGCTGACAGCAGTAGCCGAAGTGCCGTCTGTACGGAAACCTAACTCCTCTGCCGTAGGCTCTGGCAATAGCACCGTCTCTCCATCTTTCCAATAGCACGCATGGGTGTACCACGCCGATCCTCCATCGGCATAATTTCTATAGACATTGCCAACACAGAGTGTACCGTCGGGTGTTATGGCATTGCCTATGCCTGAGCCTCCCTTCACAAGAGAAGTCACTTTGCCCTCCATGTCGCACGTAATCGCTCCGCCCTGACCGTAACCTATTGCCACACCGGTATCAGAAACACCTCGGAACTCTCCGCCTGTCTCACAGATACAGATCTCTCCTGTTTCAGTATCGATGATAAACGTGCCGGCACTCGCGGTCACGCCAAGTACACCGGCGATATACCTGCCACTCGGAGACATTGCCAAGCCCCTTAAACCTACATAATCTTCCGACGTGTACAACGTAAACCCATAATTCTGAGCCATGCCCATCACACACGTAGCCGCCACGATAATCGTGAGTAAAATTTTCTTCATAACTTAATCTTTTCTTATTACTATTTTTTTAATTTACTTCACAAATATAGTGGTTATAACGGCATCCCAAAACATTTTTGGAATTTTTAACCAATAATTATCCTTATCAATTCTCTTTCTCCTTTACTTCCCAATGTCCACTATATCCACTGCCAATGTATTTTATATGTGGCATTTTTGTAATGTGTCCTTTAATCGTTTTTGCTGTCCTGCCAGACTGTACAGCCAATTCTTCTGTAGATATTTTCGGATAAATAGCCTCTTGACGTTCTATCCAAGCATCTAAATCTAATTCTTGAGGGACATCTTGAGGGACATTTTCACTTTTTACATAATTAATTTCCGTATCAGGGTGTTCTTCCTTCCAAATTCTAATAATATTTAACCCGTACAACTTTGTTGGGTGCACTTCAGGATATGGATATAAATTCCACATTGATAAAGACTAAATGTTGAATGTACACCCTTTTTCTTTAATCAAGATGATAAAGGTATTATAATTGTGTAGCTAAATAGATTTTTCTTATGCAAATATAGAAAATTATTTACTAAAATCATTTCTTTTCACCCTTTTTTATACATATTTTCTTTTTGTTTGCATTTTAAACTGACGTGTGCATAAAAATGGTATAGATTCTGACTTAAATAAAATAACTCAAGTTTCGCAAGTTGTCAGCAAGCGTATTTTCCAGTTTTCACTAATGTGTCTGCCAATAATTCATGTAAACATACGCCCCGTTGTGGCGTGCGGACACAATGAATTGTGTCCCTACATTGGATGAACGAGGATGTAATCGGCCTACACATCACATTTTCGGCGACTTACAGAAATCTCCGTGCCTTTTCTTTCAATTTTTTAACTTGCGAAACTTGAGTAAAATAATATAAAAACAGAAATTATTGAAATAAGCCTTTTTAGTAATAAAACGGTTAATTTAGCAATTACAACTTTACTTAATAAAACAGTGCAAATCTTCTTAATCCTGCTAATAACATTGACTTTCTTTTATCATCTTGTTATGTAAACCGATAGCAAATGAAAGATGTATGGAGAGTATAATGATAATGTTTGTAGCAAAAGAAAGAACCATTTATGCTACTAAAAACAAATTGACATGGCAGGAAACAATAGGATGAATATTGCAAAACTTGTCGGTAACGATGAGTTCTACACTCAATACGGAGACATTCAGGCAGAGGTTAACGCCTATTTGGAATACGATCCGAACACATTCCGTGACAAGACTGTGCTGTTGCCCTGCGATGACCCTGATTGGAGCAAGTTCACAAGATTTTTTGCTGAGAATTTCACCAATTTTGGTTTGAAGAAGCTGATAAGCACAAGTTATGCGCATGCCTCGAAAAACGTGCTGTTCGATTGGAATCCGACAGAATTCGAAACAAACAACCTCAACTATGACCCTGTAAAGTCACGCACGCACGGCAAAGTGTTTACAATCGACAGAGATACGCATGACGACAAGCGCATCGACATAAACAACCTCGAATGGCACTACCTCAACGGTACAGGTGATTTCAACTCTCCAGAGGTGAAAGCATTAAGAGACGAGTCGGACATCATAATAACCAACCCGCCTTTTTCACAGTTCAGAAAATTCATCAAATGGATATTCGATGGAGGAAAAAAGTTTCTTATTATCGGCAATAAGAATGCGATAACCTATAAAGAAGTATTCCCTCTTGTGAAAGAAAACAAATTGTGGGTAGGCGTAACTCCAATGTCAAAAGACCTGCATTTCTTTATACCAAAATACTACATTGACAACGTGCTGGAAGCTAACAGACAGACAGCCATCGCCATTGAGGAAGGCAATATCTTGGGAAGAAGCCCTGCTGTGTGGCTCACCAACTTGGAACACGGGCGCCGACATGAAGAATTGCATCTGCTCACGATGGCAGATAATATCAAATATAGTAAGCACAAGGAAATAAGAGGTTTAGGCTACAAAAAATATGATAACTACGATGCGATAGACGTTCCTTATTCTGATGCCATACCTTCAGACTACGAGGACGTTATGGGGGTACCTATAACATTTTTAGACAAGTACTGTCCTAATCAGTTTGAACTAATAGGCATTACTGAAAAAAACACAAAATTTACAAAAGACAATCCTTTATCTATATTACAGATTCCGAACTGCCTAAAATATGACAGACCATACATCAATGGTAAACGCAAATACGCAAGAATATTTATCCGTAAAATTAAACAACAATGAAAACGACCTTACGAACCGACATAACAGTAAGAGACATCTGCAACGGCTTTGTCTATAACGAATTTGAGGGCAAGGGACTGTTCGGCATGGGTGGAAAACTAACCATTCAGCCAGAATATCAGCGCAACTATATCTATATGCAAAAAGGGAGGGAGAAAGCCGTAATCAATAGCGTACTAAATAAATACCCTCTTGGAATTATCTATTTCGTGAAAAAAGCCAACGGTTTGTTTGAAGTACTTGATGGGCAGCAGCGCATCACATCACTCGGTCGTTTCGTAACACAGAAATTCGCCATAACAGACGGGAATGGCAATGAGCACAATTTCGGTGGACTGAACAGCGAGGAACAGGAACTGATACTTAACACCCCTCTGTTGATATATGAATGTGAGGGTGCTGAAAAGGATATAAAGGAGTGGTTCGAGATAATCAACATTGCAGGCGTGCCGCTTAAACAACAGGAACTGCACAACGCAATCTATTCAGGACCTTTCGTCACAGAGGCAAAAAAGGTATTCAGCAACTCAAACGACCCACGCATACAGAAATGGAGCAGTTTCATAAAAGGCGATGTTACTCGGCAGGACTATTTGGAGTGTGCCCTCGATTGGGTGAGCAAGGGCAAGATCACCAATTATATGAGCGAGCACCGCTATGATGACAACATCAAAGAGCTGATGATGTATTTCAACAGCGTGATAGATTGGATTGACAGCGTATTCGCTGAAGTGAAACCTGATATGCAGGGTTTGAGATGGGGTGATCTTTACGAGAAATACCATGAGAAACCGTATGACAAAAATTATATCCGCAAGCGTGTTGACGAGTTGTATGCCGATGACAGCGTAACCGACCACAAAGGAATTTTCGAGTACATTCTCGGTGGAGAAAAAGCACCAAGTCTTCTGAACATACGCATGTTCGACAATAAGACGAAGAAAAAAGTTTATGAAAAACAGACCGCAGAAGCAACTAGCAAACACATCAGCAACTGCCCCCTATGTGCCTTATCAAACACTGCCAACAAGAATAAAATTTGGAAACTCAACGAGATGGATGCCGACCACGTTACAGCTTGGAGCAAAGGTGGTGAGACAACCGAGAAAAACTGCCAAATGCTTTGTAAAACACACAACAGGGCTAAGGGCAACAGGTAAAGAGAAGAAATTGTAAACTTAAAATATAATTATTCAATGATAAGAATATCATGAGTGCATTGGTGCTCCGCGAATTTTTATATCAGTTGTGAAGATGAAGAATATATTGATAAAGGGCGACAATGTAGCAGGTCTTAGGTATCTTCTTGAGGAGCGGAGCTTGAGGGGAAAGATAGACTTAGTGTATATAGATCCGCCATTTGCGACGAACAGCAAGTTCAGGGTATCGGAAGGCAGGTCATCGACAATAAGCAATTCTCGGAGTGGTAAGGTAGCATATACAGACAATATTTTGGGGAAAGAATTTGTAGAATTCATAAGGCAACGCCTCATATTAATAAGAGAATTGTTGTCGGAAGAAGGTTCGATATACGTGCATACAGACTATAAGATCGGGCACTATGTGAAAGTGATGATGGATGAAGTGTTTGGTATAGAGAATTTCCGGAACGACATCACGCGGGTGAAATGCAATCCGAAGAATTTCAAACGTATAGGATATGGAAATATCAAAGATATGATATTGTTTTATACGAAAAGCGACAAGCCTATCTGGAATGAGCCGACTGAAAAATATAACGAAATAGACGAAAAGAGACTGTTTTCTAAAATTGACAAGGACGGCAGGCGATATACGACGGTGCCGATTCATGCGCCAGGGGAGAGTTTGTCGCCGAAACGTTTCAAGGGACTGCTGCCTCCGGCAGGCAGGCATTGGCGGACAGATGTAGGGATATTGGAGGAGTGGGACAGAGAAGGTCTGATAGAATGGTCGTCGAAAGGCAATCCGCGCAAGATTATCTATTCAGATGAGAGGGAAGGCAAGCGAGTGCAGGATATATGGCAGTATAAGGATCCTCAATATCCTGTATATCCAACTGAGAAGAATGGAGAGATGCTGGATATGATAGTGAGGACATCATCGAATGTAGGAAGCATAGTGTTGGACTGTTTCTGCGGAAGCGGCACGACATTGAAGTCGGCGGCTAAAAACAACAGATTTTGGATAGGAATTGATGCCTCTGAAATTGCCATCGATGCTGTAAAACATAAGCTGCAATTGGATGCAACAAGTTTGTTCATACAAAATATGGAATTTATTGAATTGCACGATTACAATATGGTTGTAAAAAAATCCTCATAAAAAGGCAGGCGTTTTTCAAAATGCCTGCCTTTTTTATTATAATAAACTATGGTTTATTTGATCACCACCTTATTGCCATTGACAATATATATACCCTTCTTCGTAGGCGACTTCACAAGTTGGCCGTCGATTGTGTATATCTTGCCATCGCCATTGTCGATACCGGCAACGCTTACGCCCTTGATACCGTTGGAAGCTGTAATCTCGAATATTTCTTCAATCTTGTAGGCATAATCTTTGTATTCAGGATAGTTGACCTTAAGACTGTTCTTCGGAATTTCGACATAATAAGTTCCTTCTTCCTCGATAGTATTGTTGAGAGTAACTATAAGTTTTGTGGGGAATGCCGCCCCTTCTTCTGTAACAGGCTCGACACTTGTCCCATGTGCTGCCTCCTGCTCTTTATAATTCAGTATAGTTACGCTGGACGCATCCTCTAATTGGATACCCGAAGGATATTCTATCACAACCTCACTTAAACTCTCTACTGTCACGCTGTCGTTTGGAATGATTGTCAATTCAGTATAAGGCAACTGGTAAGTCAAAGAGCCGACAGACCCTGCTCCTGTGGTATAAACAGAACTGCCGTTTACATCATGCAGATTGGTAATCCTTACTATAATCGTGGTGTATTCCTCTGTTGCGGAAGGCAGCATTTCCTTCCACAATCGGGAAACTCCCGTAAAGTCGATTATTACCCTATTGCCATCGACTGTAGCTGGGATGGACTCCACATAACGACTGACGTCCTCAGACTCTAACGGGCCATACCACAATTCTACGTTTGGAGCCAAAGTGTCAACTTCAGAAATGTCGTTGGTGAATGTCAAGGTCATCATTCCGTTCTCATCTCCCTCCGGCCACCAGGGGATGAATACCTCCGGCATACTTACATCAGACAATTCCGTAGGTACTTCAGGCGCCTTGTAAGCAATGGTAACGGTGCCGTCCTCTCCGTAAACTACGTCATAACTGTTTTTCACGTCTGTAAGAGTGAATATAATATCATCGTCCGGGCTCACCGCCCCACTTTTCAGCCATGTATAGAGAATATCCCTTACCGGATATGAATAATAATCATTCGTGTAGTTCAATGTCAGCTCTTCCGTAAGATCACCGCTCGTCAATGTTGCCGTTCCTACTGTTACAGGCATGGAGAACCTCAAAGCAATCGGCACATCAGCTACAACGCTCAACACACTGCCTTCTTCCGGGTTGCAATATGTTATTTCAGGACTTTCTTCCGAGCCCATAAATGTAGCAGTGAAATTTGAGGAACTCTCCATAGACCAAAACTCCATATAATAGACTTCACCTTTCGTTACATTTATCGTTTGCTTTTGTCCTCCTTCAACAAAACCTTCCCAAGTCTTAATGTCATCACTCAATACTTCCGTAAACGTAGCATCAGTGTATAAAAACGGGTAATCTGCTCCTACTGCTGAACCTACAACCACTAAACTTCCACTCGCTGTGGCGGTGTAGGAGTAATAATAATACGTAAATCCCTTAAGAGTGTAGGTAGAATCCAATTGCAACTCCTCTATATCAGCAGCATCTACCGCATAGCTGCTCATACTCATTGAGATAAAAGCCACTAACAATAATGTCAGCTTGCACAACAGTCCTCTCTTGATAGACTTAGATAAATAACTTCTTTTCATAATGGTTAAAATAGTTTTAATTTTTTATTCTTGTAATTGCTTTTTTACTATGTCTTTTCATAGATTGCCCACAAAGGTATTAAAAGTTAAGGAAAAAACAAAGAAAGGCAGGTGTTTTTAATCCCTGCCTCTCTTTTTAATAGCATTTTGGCCTATTTCACTACCACCTTCTTGCCATTCACAATATACACACCGCTCTTTGTCGGCTTGGCTACACGTTGACCGTCTATAGTGTAAATCACACCGTCTGCTTTAGCTCCTCTGTCAGTATTTACACTATCGATACCTGCGGATTGGTCTATCTTAAATACCTCCGTAATATTGTAATCGTATGTGATATAGTCGGGATAGTTAATCTCCAATGTGCCTTTCGGAATGACGATATAATAACTGCCGTTGTCCGTAACCGTCTTGTCAAGGGTAACAACAAGTTTTGTCGGAAAATCAGACCCTTCTTCCGTAATAGCCTCCACACTCGATCCTACGGCCACCTCCCGCTCTGCATAATTCTGCACTGACACCTTCGAGGCATCCACAATTTTAATGCCCGACGGATACTCTATCAACAGCTCACTTAAGCCCTGCACTACGGCGCTGTCACCCGGTGTGATAGTAAACTCTGTATATGGCATCTCAAATGATACCGACCCCACGGTGCCCTGCCCTGTGGTATAGACGTGCGTACCGTTTTTATCATACAGATTGCTCACTTTTACCGTTACGCTTGTGTACTTCTCTGTCGCGGCAGACAACATCTTCTTTCTTAAACGCAACTTGCCTGTAAAGTCAACTTTTACCGTATGGCCCTCAACAACCGGCGTCAAAGTCTCAGAATATATTCCCGCATCTGACTCCACCTCTCCGTAGCGCAGCTCTACAATAGGCGCAAGGTCGGCATCTGTGGATATATCATCGGTGAACGTCAATGTCATCATTCCGCTCTCATCGCCCTCATTCCACCATGGCAGGAACACCTCCGGCAGACTTTCGGCACTCAACTCAGTAGGTATTGCCGGAGCGACATATTTAATGGTTATCGTTCCATCTTCTCCATAAAATGTGCCCTTACTGCTTTCCACGTCTGTGAGCGTGAAGATTATTTCATCTCCCCCGCTTACCAATCCTGTTGACAACCAGTGATACACTATGTCCCTCACATAATAATTGTAATACCCACCATAGCTGTTAAGGGTAAGTGTCGCCGACTGCTCTCCTGATGACAATGTCGCTGTCCCCACTGTAACATCCATAGAGAATTTAAGACTGATAGGCTGGTCGTATTCTATGCTCAGCACGCTGCCCTCCTCCGGGTTGCAATAGGTTATCTCCGGCTTCGCATCAGCACTTAACAACGTGGCATAATACGTTCCCGGCGTTTTGCTCTGCAGCTGGAAAAGCAGATAATATGTTTTTCCCGCCTCCACTTCCAATGTCACACGCTTCTTGCCATTCTCACTCCCGAAGTTTGTCCAGCCCTCCGAAAATTCCTCCGTAAAAGTCTCATCTGTGTAACTGTAAACTACATCAGTCGCCAATATTGACAACGTACCATTCTCAGTAGCAGTATAAGAGTAATAATGCTTTGAGAAATAAGAGCCCTCAACGGAAACCTCCTCATCCAGGACAAAATCCTCTACTGTGATCTCTGCCGCGTATGTGCTCAGACTGATTGTGAACATGGCGCACAATAAAAAAGAAAGTCTGAAAAACTTTTCGTGTTTTCCAGACTTTGAGGTGAAATTTTTAATCATAAAATCGTTTGGTTGTTTAATAAATATTTTTTTATCTGATTAAATATTTTGATGTCTTTCCGTTTTTCTTTACTATGTTTATACCGGGCTGCAGCTTGTTCAGACGCCTTCCGTCAACACTGTATATGCCTTCAACGCTGTCGTTTTCATTATTTGTTACTGAAACAATGCCGGCGGCATTGGCATACTGCACTGTGTCAAGACGATAGAAACAATAATAACCGCTCTCCGTACTTATGCTCTCGTCATACATATACGCATAGCCCATGATATATCTCCCGTCTGGCGTGATTGCCATCGGCCAGTGCTCTATTTGTTCATCAAAAGCATACAATTGATCAAACAACTCCGAATAGGCGGTGCGAAACCTCTGCGGCTCTGACCCCACTCGCCAGATATATGCATCTCCACTGCCTGCCCTCGCCAATATAGTACCATCATTGGCAACGCCTGAGGCCTCAAAACTGTTGTCCTCGTTATCTGCAACGGCCTCCAATTCTCTGGTTTCCATATTATACCTGCCGATAGTCGTGTTCTGATAGTCATCACTGCCTCCACTATAATCCAAATTAATGGCTATGTATTTACCATCACCACTAAGACCTGTCGGGTGGAAAGTGAAATACGGATATTCCGGAGCCTCCGGAGCATTCTCCCTTTCATCCCACCATTGATCTTCCTGAAAATAGCCTTTGCATATCGGGTCGCAGGTATATTCTCCATTTTCGCCTTTTATCCAAGCGATACATGGCCATGTGGCCCACCTGTCATAAAAATATCCTACTATCACACTGCCATCATCACTGATAAACGAGGCATGGGTGCCATCCATTGAGTAATCTGTCTCGTCTTCTTCAATCACGGTAAGATTAAGATCCTCCGCTGTCGGCTCCGGCAAATAATACGGCTGACTATCTATCCAATAACAGGCATTGCCATAAAGACTTGAAACGTCCGAATCATTAACTATTACAGAACCGGCTTCTCTTGCCACACTGCCTACCACAATACTACCATCAGGGGTGATGTCAGAGGCAAAACTTGCATCGCCCTGTCTTCCTTCAAGCACTGTCTCTGTGCCATCTATGCTGATAGTCATTGGAGATACATCGTATGCCGCTGCGACACCTGTGTCTGAAACACCGTATGGGCTCGATCCATACGCACTCTCTGCAATGTGTATATAATAATCCCCTGTCTCCACATCATAGATAAACGTGCCTCCTGCTGATCCTACCTCTCCGGCGATATATCTGCCATCGGTGGACATAGCCAATCCTCGCATGTAATAATAACCTCCTACGAAGTTGAATATCTTAAGCCCATAATCCTCATAGCTCTGAGCAAAACACATTGTGCTCGTAAGGGTTATAATTGCTGTCAATAAATATTTTTTCATGTTATTTCTTTTTAAGTAAATTCCTTATTTAACTGTTACCTTACGTGCCGTACCATCCGACATCTTCACGATGTTCAATCCCTTGACAGGGGACGATATCTGACGACCATCAATGGTATAGCGGGATGCCTCAACAGCGTTGGCTTCAGAGATTGCATTCTTGATACCTGTATCACTGCTAATATCAACCATATTGGCGTTGTTGACATACATCTCATCCATATCGTTATAATACCATCCGCCTCCATCTTCGTCATCCTCCCAGTGGGCAAGGTCTTTACTGATTAATGCCACAATGTGCATATTATCTACATTCCACGAGCTGTCAAGCGTTACCGTGAATTTGTTCTCGTAACTGCTGTCACTCTTCCAGCCTATCTCATCACCCAAACCAAATTCATTGTCATTCACAATCAGTCGCAGCACATTGTTATGCACATAATTATAATCATAAGTATCCAAATTATCCTGTGTGTAAACCAAGCCGTCCTCTGTAAGATATACTGTGAGGCGGTTGCCGGCAAGATATTCATTCGCTTTACTTACTCCGTCACCAGAAACCTTGATAGACAGCTCCCGTGTGTCAGGATTATAAGTGTAATCTATGTTTACTTCCGCAAAAGCCGGTATTTTTGCGTATGTCGAGTTTACAAGGTTGTATATGTTATCAGCTTTTTGTTCTGCTGTATTATAGTTAGATATGTCTAAAGCTACTTGACCATATCCATTAAGATCCTCGTCATTATACAGATAACGGTTGAATGAAGCTGCCGGCAAAAAACCATAATTATCTGCATAATACTCCATATATTCCGTTCTGCCATCTGATATGAACATAGGATCAGATCCAAGTCCTTCACTATGTATCGCTACCAATGCGTACTCAGGGTGTTTTTCCTGCAATATATCAAGAAGGGCATGGCCAAGAGGACAATAGGGACAACGGGTGGAGGTATATTCCTCGATAACGTTCATCTGGCGGCTTACACTGCCTTCATATACATTGAAAGTTGCCTCAAGGGTATCATCCTCAGTGTTTTGTGTGGGCACATTGCCGTTAATGGTTTCCACATGAACCGAAATGCTGTGATCGCCTGTTGATATGCCGGCGGGCAACGTTATCTTGCCACTGATTGTCTGATAGCTTGTGGTCAGAGTAATAGGTGTGCTCAACGTTGTTGCCACAGCACCATCTATTGATACACTGATCTCGTACGTACTTGGTAGTGTATTTCCATCACTTCTGATATTGAAGCTATATTCAAAATCGTTCCCTGCTGTGCCATACTTATCTGCTACAAAGTTCTTTAGGGCTATGTCATCCGCAACATTTCCGCCTCCCTTTACAACGGCCTGAATGCAGAGATTTCCGTAATAATAATAACCATTCATCGTGTACCAATCCCATACTCCATAATCCGACCAGTAACCATAGACCAAGAATCCGTAGGTAGGTGTGATTTCCACAATACCATCAGCAAGATCAAGGTCGGTTACCAATGGATATGATGCTGCTAACTCTGTATCTTCCAACTGTGTGTATTCGAATGAAACAAGATAATACTTCCCCTTCTCAATAGTAACCGGAGTGGTAAGGGTAACATCATTCCAACCTATAACGGGTGTACCAGTAAAATCTGTATGTGAAAGAGGGTTATTAATATCATAGTCGTACGTTCCCGGCTCTACCTCATATATCTCCACATTAGCTACATCTACTCCTTCCGCACCAATTGCAAAGCGCACTTTAGTAATCTGACCGCCATAATATTTCTGAAGCACGTCGTCCTCAAATATAACACCGGCTTTCAACTGACCGGGATTCCATGTCACGCCATAATATGGAGTTGTCAAATCAGGCAGGTCATCAGTCGTATAGAATCCGATGATATGCTCATCACTGTCCAATGCTATCCTCTGCGGTGCAGACTTTGCCTTGCTGAGCCTTGGGGAAGAAGCAAGGTCCGTCCTTGGATATTTCTGCAACTCTACTGTTGATTTCTTAATCGCCTCTTTCCCGATAATCTGGGCGTTAGCAATCGTCAACGACAGCACTAATGCCGCCAATAAGGTAAAAATCTTCTTCATGATATTTTCTTCTTTATTACTATTATTTAATTATTGTCTTTACTGTCCTGCCATCAGCATACTTCACGATGTTTAAGCCTCTCTGGGGAGTGGATATCCTCTGTCCCTGCAACGTGTAACGGGCTACTATCTCACTTGTGCCCGAAATCTCAACGCCATTGATCCCTGCCGGGTCTGGATATGAGAAGTTTACAGTAACCTCCGGACCGTATGCCTTGAGACTGAAATTAGTTGGACCATTACTGCCTTCTGTATAATCCATCACCTTCAACTTGAATGTAACAACACAATCACCGTATGCCGATGGATACCATTCTGTCGTCATGTCTTTCAACTCACTTGCTTCCAGATAACCATCACTACTGAATGTCTCCACAGTTTTATGATATGTACAGCTCTGTGGGAAGCAAAAGCTCAATGAGCCATTATCCATTTTTGATATTGTTACATCCATTCCCACTCCGGCAATCGCATCTGTAGTATTCTTCACATACAGACCGGAACTGATAAACGAATCACCGAAAGGATCCACCTCTATTTCTGCTCGGGTAATCGTAGTTCCGTTATCAATAACATTGCCTGCCTCATCGACAAACTGCAAAGTGTTGTCAATTTCATCATCTGCCATTGCCGTCAGTGAGAACACCGTTGCGGCAAGAAACATTAAAAACCTGATTTGTCTTTTCATTATCTTATTGTTTTAAATTTCTATCTTCATAAACTGAAACTTTTCAGTCTCATTCATCCTCAACTTCTCCGTCATCAACATCACTTTGATTGTCGATAACTGCTGCCTTTACGGTCTGCAGCACTCCTGTGCCGTCAAACACGAATGCCACAACAGACATGTCCTCTGCTTTCCAGTCTGCATCCAACGTTGCCGTGTATGTACGCATGGCACTGCCCGCCTCAGCTACCGCAAAACTCTCACCATCTTTATCGTTCACAGTGGTACGGAACACGTGATTGTGTACATAATTGTTGTCAAAGGAGCCATCGCTAAGATACTGCGTACTGACGATATTGTCCTCAATAAGCCAAACCTGCAGTTTTCCGCTCACGCTCTCTATTGCTGTGCCCTCAACGGTGATGCTTACTGTTCTTGTAGCCTCATCGTAGGAGTTTGTCACATCAAGGATAAGCGGTGAGGTCTCCTGGATATAATTATACACCTCTGCCGCCCAAGTAGCGGTATTGCTGTTTACGGAATGTCTGTCTATCAAAGCGCTCGGCTGCTCGCTTACTCCGAATGTGTTGTAATAGTAGTTGCCGGTCTCTGTGGTAAGTGGAAGGAGACTGCCGTTTGCGCTAGCTCCAAAAGGGCCACTGTAAATGCCTACGGCAATCACATTGTCTGTACCATACTGCTCCTGCAATTGTTCTATTATAGCTGTCGCGGCTGGACAGTTGACACATCTCTGGCCGGTAAAGTCCTCTATAAGCACATGCTTCGCCATCTCTGCCGGTTTGACGTATATCTCCCTCTCGTCCTCGTCGATATTGCTGCACGAAACGGCAATCAGCGTTGCGGCAGAGAGTGCTAGACAATATATGATGTTCTTCAGTTTCATCTCTTTTTAGAAATTATAATTGTACGACAATGTTACGCCCTTGCTCGCCGGCACGTAGCGGCATACGCCACCGGAACAGTTGTAACCGGCACGGGTCCTTCCATAACCGAGCTGTATGCGGTGGGATTTGATGTTGAACGTAACGTAGCCCTGATAATAGTGGATGTTCGTCTCCCCACAGTTGTACTCGTCTGACACCGTGAACATCCAGTGAGGCAGCATGGACAGCTCTAACAATGCGAACAGCCAGTCGCCCTCGTCATCAGCAGTAGTAAGATACTGCAACTCTCCTCGCAACGTGAATTTCTTGTTGAACTGGTACTTGCCCTCTGCAATATATATGTCTGAATGTATCATTCCTCCATGTCCCTCAACGACAGTCTTGTTGTAGAACTGGTTCATATACATAAGGTTCAACTTGAATGCCTTTGTGAACTTTTTCTCAATCTGCACGTTCAAGTCCTGATAGTATGTCTGGTCGCCCCATTTCCAGAACGCCGACCCGTAACCGTCGGATCCTATACCGCTATCATCATGCTCATTGCGGTCAATGGCGTGTACGTGTGAGAAATTTATCTTTATATCTGTCCCGTATTTTCCACCGAGGAATGTGTGTCTCTTGAACTTATAGCCAAGCTCCGCCTGATATGCCCACTCGCCATCTGGATGTGTGGCGTATGGATAGAGGGCGGCAAGGGTATAAGTTTGCTCCATAGTGAACGCCGGCAGGTGGTTGATGAAAGATGACGTACCGGTCATCGACCGGCGGCTGCGGAACGACATATTGTCGGAACGTTTCGCCTGAACAAGCGCGCTGATACCGCTCTTTGACCACGATGCCGACAGCATCACCACCTTGCCTTGTCGGTAGATATATCCGTTGTCAAATGAAGGATCCTGTGTCTTCCACGCATACTCTGCCAACAGTCCGAAATTGCCCTTCTGCAAATTTGCCCTCACGTCAAAGGCATTCGTATTCTCCGGTAAGTTGAGCTTGTGGGTGGCATCGGTCATAATGTCCTCATCCTTCTCGTGCTTGTTCACCCACGATACTCCAAGCGTAAGATACGTGTTATGCTCCTGCATTGCCTTGAACCACTGGTCCAGCCCAAGCTCCAAGTCCGCGCCAGATACCCAACTGTCGTTATGCGACCAATATTTCCGTTGTTTTCCTGACAGAGCTTTAAATGTAACTCCCTTTACTGGTTTCAACACCAAACGCCCGCCAAGCAATGAGTTGTCTATACCAAGACTGCGCTCCTCGTAGGTGCGGAAGATAAAACCGGAGCCGAACTGGTCGTAGAAATTTCCCACCGTCAGCTCAGCCCACTTATATTTCCCCTTCACATATATATATGGCACGCCCCAGCCCTTGAACCCTTTATCTGTCTCAAAGCCGGGCAACGGGTGCTTTGTAAACTCAAAACGCGCTCCTGCCTCCAGCCAATCGTTCATCACGTTGACATCGGCGTATGTATTGGTCAGTGCCCAGTCGTTGGTCTCCTCCGTGCCTATCTTAGAGTCATTCTGCGGTATCAGGATGTCGCTCATGACACTGCCGCTCACGGTCAACTTGTTGCCGTTCCTCTCCTGAGCCACACAGGGGAGAGCCAATGCCACCGACATTGTAAGACAGAATAACTTACTTATCTTGTTCATCGATATTTTGTTTCTAATAGGTGATTATACTGAATGACGAATGTGCAGAGAACTTAATCCACAAGCTCCCTGACCTTCTCAATCAGTTCTTGTTCAGCTCCTTCGGTATAGCCGTTGTGCTTATACACGATGTTTCCCTTGCCGTCAACTATCAGGGTATATGGTATCATCTGTATTCCAAGCGCACGCTTGAAGTCGCTGTTCGGGTCGAGCAACA
>JAJPZD010000023.1 GCA_021204605.1 Prevotella sp. | reverse complement strand
CGCTGATTCTGAAATTCACCCTACCGATATGGCTTGGCAACCTGTTGCAGCAGACATATTCGTTGGTGGATGCCGTGATTGTGGGTAAGTTCTTGGGAATTAACGCCTTGGCAGCCGTAGGGGCGAGCAGTTCGGTAATTTTCCTGATATTGGGTTTCTGCAACGGGTGTTGCGGTGGTTTCGGCATTCCAGTAGCACAGAAATTCGGGGCAAGGGATTACAGTACAATGCGAAGCTATATTGTTACGGCATTGAAGATTACTGCAGTGATGTCTGTGTTGATTGCTATTGTAACGGGCATTCTCTGTATGGATATTCTTAGGATGATGAGTACGCCAGAGAATATTTTAGAAGGCGCATACATTTATTTATTAATCACCTTCATCGGAATACCCTGTACATTCTATTATAATTTGTTATCCAGTATCATCAGGGCATTGGGTGACAGCAAGACACCATTCTGGTTTCTGCTTTTCTCCACGGCACTGAACATAGTATTGGATATATTCTGCATAGTGGTGTTGGGAATGGGGGTTGCAGGAGCAGCCATAGCCACCGTGTTCTCACAAGGACTGTCCGCCGTGCTGTGCTATATTTATATGTATAGGAAGTTCGAGATTTTGCGGAGTACGGCAAAGGAGCGTCGCTTCCAGTTCAAGTTGGCTAAGACATTATTATATATAGGTGTACCCATGGGACTGCAGTTTTCCATCACCGCTATCGGAAGTATCATGTTGCAGAGTTCCAACAATGCATTAGGAACGGCGTGTGTTGCGGCATTCACGTCAGCCACACGTGTCAAGATGCTTATAATATGTTCATTCGAGAGTTTGGGTATTGCCATGGCGACCTACGTAGGGCAGAACTATGGTGCGGGCAAAATAGAAAGGATTTGGAAGGGAGTGAAAGCCAGTGCGCTGTTGATGTTCATCTATGCCGTTGCCACATTCACGTTACTGATGACCTGTGCAAAATATTTCGCATTGCTATTTGTAAGTGCGATGGAAACAGAGATTTTGCACGACACCGTATTGTTTTTGCATGTCGCCTGCATGTTTTTCCCTATTTTGGGACTGCTGTGTATCCTGCGCTATTCGATACAAGGTATGGGGTTTACCAATTTGGCTATGCTATCAGGGGTATCTGAAATGATTGCCCGTATATTGGTAAGTATTTTTGCAGTTCCCACATTCGGATATATCGCCGTGTGTTTCGGAGACCCGACAGCCTGGATAGCAGCCGACCTGTTTTTAGTTCCAACGTTTATTATCCTTTACCGCAAAGTGAAAAGAAAATTCGCTTGAGACAACAAATCCGGAATTCCCATTTAGAAATTCCGGATTTGCTATATGTGTCCTATATTATATAAGGTGTATTCACGCTTTATAGTGAAGCCTCAAGGATAGCATAGATATCGTCCTCTGTGAGAGGAGCGAAGATATTAGGATCATCGAGACCCTCGTTCACTGCGATATGGTGGGCTATCTCGTGCAGACGACTGCCATTGATGCCTACCTCACCCAAAGTCATCGGCATGTTCATTGTATTTTTGAAGAAATCAAAAGTACACTCGATTGTCTGATCTGCGATGTCGTATGCAGGGATATCGGCAGGGATGCCAAATACGCTCACACCATATTTTACGAAGCGGTCAAGAGTGCGGTCGTTCAGGATATGGCGCATCCAGCGAGGCATGATTATAGCGAGGCCCTCACCATGCGTGATGTCATAATATGCCGACAGAGCATGCTCGATACCGTGCATTGGCCAACCTGACATTCCAGAGCCGAGGTTCAATAATCCGTTGCAGCCGAAAGTGCAAGCAAGCATTATTTCAGAGCGAGCCTCATAATCGTTTGGATCTTCCAACGCTATAGGTCCGAACTTCATCAATGTCCTGATAATAGTCAGGATAAAACCATCGGCAACTGTGTTGGAAGGCTCAACGAAGAACTGCTCAGTGGCATGGTTTATCGCATCAGCTATACCTGCGGCAGTATGCTTTGCGTTGACAGTCATCGTATAGGTCGGATCGAGGAACGAGCAGACAGGCCAGAGATGTGGGTCGAGATACCCAATCTTATCGTTAGTTTCCGTGCGTGATATAACGCCGCCGCAGTCGTATTCACTGCCAGTAGCAGCCAATGTGATAACGTCAACGATGGGCAGGGCGTCCTTAGCCTTTACCTTGTAGGAAATCAAGTCCCAAGGGTCGCCATCATATTTCGCTCCTGCGGCAATCGCCTTGCAGCAGTCGAGTACAGAGCCGCCACCGACAGCGAGTATCACATCAATATTCTGCTCCTTGCAAATTCTCACACCGTCGAGAACACTTGGGTCGTACTTAGGATTCGGTTCGATACCGCTCAACTCGTGAATCTCAAAACCTTGCAACAGTTCCTTTACCTTGTCATAAAGGCCGATTTTCTTAATGCTTCCGCCTCCGTAAGCGAGCAGCACTTTCTTACCCAACGGACTGATTGCCGAGGGTAGTTTCTCAATAACATCCTTACCGAAAACAAGTCTGGTAGGACTGTGGTAATCAAAATTGTTCATACTGTTTCTTTTATTTAATGTTTTCAGTTATTTGTTTAGACCATTCAGCAGCTTGTTTTGCGCCACCGTTCAAAAGTTTGCCTTCTTTCCAATTGATATTTGGATAGAGTTTCTGTAGCTGTTTCGCGCTATTTGATATGGCACTTGAACCAGATGTCGCAAACGGTATAACAGTCTTGCCAGAGAAGTCATACTTTTCGATAAAGGTATTGACGGCACGAGGGCACAAGTCCCACCAAATAGGATAGCCGATGAACACCGTATCATAATTGCTGATGTCGAGAGGCTCTCCTGCCAATTCCGGGCGGGAATTTTCATCTTTCATCTCCACAGAACTGCGACTGTTGGAGTCCTGCCAATTGAGGTCAGCAGACGTGTATGCTGTGGCAGGAGTGATTTGATAGAGTTGTGCGCTAATGGCATCTGCAATGGCTTTCGCCACATTTTCAGTAGTTCCAGTACAGGAGAAATACGCAACAAGAATTTTTGTGTCAGACTGTGCTTGTTTCTGCGCACTCGACGGACAAGGAAAAATGAATAAACTCATAAGAATAAATAATAGATTTTTCATAATTATTTTGTTTTAATAGATTTAATAAACTTTGCAGGAACACCGCCTACGACGGTGTTTTCTATCACATCTTTAGTTACCACAGCCCCAGCCCCGACAACGGCATTGTCGCCGATAGTTACGCCCTGAAGGATGGTGGCATTTGAGCCGACCCACACATTATTGCCCAGGACAATAGGCGCAGGGTAAGTGTTTCTGCGGTCATCCTGTGATAATCCGTGATTGAGCGTTGCAAATACCACATTATGCCCGATTTGGCAACCGTTGCCAATCGTAATGCCGCCATGGTCCTGAAAGTGGCAACAGGCATTGATGAACACTCCTTCACCGAGCGTGATGTTCTTGCCGAAATCAGAATAGAGAGGCGGAAAGACTTTCAGAGACTCAGGCACACGATAACCAAACAGTTCGGAAAGCAATTCCCTGACCTCTTCAGAGGTATGGAACGCTGAATTCAACCGAAGGGTTACTCTCCGTGCCTCATCGCTCATATCATCCATGAAGCGATATATCTCTGTCGTATTAAGAGCCTTCCCTGTCTTTACGTATTCCTTAAATTCTTCAATGCTCATATTTCTCTATAGTGTAAAAAAAATTAATATTCTACTGTTTTTTTTCATCTGTTGATTTTTCTCCCACACTTTTACTACGGTATTTTTGGTCAGGGTGTTTAACCTGCGGATATTTACGTTCTAACAGGTTTGTCATATTTGGTAAAACCTTATTTAATATGTATTTCTTTTTACGTTGTAAATAAGTTGCAATTTCATCAGTTGAACGCCATTCTGAACAGAATGATACTATTTTTTCCGTCATATCTTTACGAGACATTCGTTTTGGCATTGAACTATTATTCTTCTTCGAAGCTTTCCACCTTTCACCATCAGCTTTCCACCTTTCGCTATTATTAGCTTTCCACCTTTCGCTATTATTAGCTTTCCACCTTTCGCTATTATCAGCTTTCAAGGTTTTAACATTAGCTTTCAAGGTTTTAACATTAGCTTTCAAGGTTTTAACACCTGTTTGCAAAATACCTCCTTTGGCTTTCAAGGTTTTAACATTACCTTGCAAGGTTTTAACACTATTAGCTTGCAAGGTTTTAACATTACCTTGCAAGGTTTCACCTTCAGCTTTCAAGGTTTTAACACTATTAGCTTTCAAGGTTTCGTCATTAGTAACCTTATTAAGTTGATAAACCATCCCTCTACCATAACCGTAAGATCTGAGTAACTCAAGTTTTGTAAGTCGTTGAAGTATATGGGTAATATCTGTGGGATGCAAAGCTAATGTATATCGTAAACGCTCATTGTTCACCTTATTCTCAGTAAGAGTCAGGGCAAGCACCATTCGTTCATCTTTATTCAGATTATTAAGCTTACTGCCAAAGCATGTTTGAAGTTCTTGTAATATTCGTTTATCCACTAACGACTCCAAAGGCATAAGTAATTCAACCTTGTTTGGTTGTGATCTCTCGCTAATATAAGGACGTGTCCAACCACTTGCATCCCACCCTTTGAGAATTTTGTCAACACCACTACCCGCCTTATCAGCCGAGCCAAGCATCATAAACATTGTTTGAAGATTATTATTGCGGCAAACACTCTCACCACCAGAATAGAATTGATAACGAGTAACCAACATTGTTCCTGGGTTAGAGAACAATATATAATTGGGATAACGATATATCAATAAGGAGGACTCTTCACTATAATCCGCATGAACACAAAGGTTTGCAAATGCTTCACGCAAAGATTCATGTGCCAAAGTCTCATCTCGCCTTTGACTATTTTCCAATCTGAAAGGAGTGGGTATAACCTCATGCAGTTTAGGCAAAACTCTACGATAAAATTGAAAAAGGTTGGCTTCCCATGTACCATCTGGATATACTCTGTCAATCCAACGTTGTGATGTTGTATCAGAGGGGATTTCTTTATAATCAGGAAAGAAACGAGGAACACAACTCTCATCACGGATAGCATCGTACTTACCGAACATCAACAACCCCGCAACAGTAAAGCCCTCTTCACCAGAATCTCTATCTCTACGATAACCACCTAATCTCTGCATTAAATCTTGGTTAGATAACGAAAGCCATGCATGACTTGGTTTGGCAAGAGCAAACAAGCGACGGTATTGCTCAAAAGAAGGCATATCAATATCATCCCATGAATAATTCTTCAAAATACGTCCATCTGCTGGTCTGAAAACATCTGCATCAGCAAACATTCGTCTCACCTCCATTTGAGAACAAAGATAATCACCCTCATGATTACGCCTATAAGTACCACTAAAAGCATCCAAAGTACAATGTACAGGACGTATTTCACGTCTTGCGGCAGGAATTTGGAATACAATTACTTTACTTTCTCCAATAAAACCAACCTCTACATCTTTCTGTTGCAACAAACAGACATTAATTGTATTCTTATTTCGCACACCACTCCAGAAATTTTTCAGCAGTTTATCTATATCAGTATCAGAAAGGTTATTCGGTTCAAATTCATTATGATATTCTTTTATTCCTAAAATTATCACTCCACCTTGAGTATTAGCAAAAGCTGAATATGTCTCCCAAAAAGACCTTGGAAAACCACCAAGAGCAGACTTAAATTCTACAGTGTCACACTCTTTATCTTTTAACAACTCGCATACATGTGTAGCAATAGCGTCTAAATCATACTTCATAGCATTGTATTACTATATGCTTAGTGTACAAAGATAATAATTTTATTGC
>JAJPZD010000280.1 GCA_021204605.1 Prevotella sp. | reverse complement strand
ACACACAGTCATCGGATCTTCGTGTTGACACCCGTTCATTGTACCGCCATGAGGAAATAAGTCCTGAAATGCTTATCAATCAACTGTATGCCATAAAAACAGATGAAAAAGCATATAATACGGCTTCTTTGTTTGGAAATGAAATGCCACCAACAATTTATGAAGACGAGATTGGGCGCATTACGGAATATTATAAGCATAATGATAATTGGCGCAACAGACTGATACAAGGGGATTCGCTGTTGGTAATGAACTCATTGCTTCAACGTGAGGGTATGGCAGGAAAAGTGCAGATGATTTATATCGACCCTCCATATGGGATCAAGTATGGTTCTAACTGGCAAATGAAACTCAATAATCGTGATGTTAAAGATAATGATGAGTCATTGTCTGGTGAGCCTGAAATGATCAAGGCTTTCCGTGATACATGGGAATTGGGTATTCATAGTTACCTCTCATATCTCCGCGACCGCTTTGTGCTTGCACGTGAACTGCTTACAGAATCAGGCTCTTGTTTTGTTCAGATTTCTGATGATAACGTGCATCTTGTGCGTAATCTTATGGATGAGGTATTCGGGAGCGAGAATTATATCAGTCAAATCTTCTATCAAAAAACGTCAAGTGCAGGTAGCCCTGGAGAGCTTTTAGCTCCGGCATGCGTTGGAGATTATATAATATGGTATGCCAAAAACAAAGACGAATTAAAATATAACAAATTGTTTCTTCCTAAGGATTTTGGAGGAAAAACATCTTCTACCTATAAGAATATTGAAATGTCGGATGGAACTCGTATGCCGATAGTAGAATGGGAAAAAACAAACAATCAAAAATTCAATTATGATAAACGGCCAAAAGGGTCGAGAGTGTATAAGTTGGATAATCTTACTTCTCAATCTGGTGGAGACAATGCTAGATTCCCAATAATTTTTAGAGGGAAAACGTTTACTATATCAAAAGGTAGTTGGAAGACAAGTAAGGAGGGGATGACTAGACTTATTGAGAATCGCAGAGTCGATATATCTTCTAAAGGGAATTTATGGTACGTAAGATATTTTGATGATTTCCCGATGATAGAATTAAATTCTCTTTGGACAGACACTGTATCTTTTGCTCAAAATCAGATAGGAGAAAGGCTTTATGTTGTACAAACGGCGTTAAAAGCTATTCGAAGATGCATTTTAATGACTACGGATCCCGGTGATTTGGTATTAGACCCAACGTGTGGAAGTGGCACAACAGCATACGTTGCAGAGCAATGGGGGCGTCGTTGGATAACAATTGATACATCACGTATTGCACTGAACATTGCAAAGAAGCGTTTGACAACTGCAGTATTTCCGTATTATGAATTGTTTGATAAGGAGAATGGGAATATCCGTCAAGGTTTCGTCTATAAGACAGTTCCGCATATCACGTTGAAATCATTGGCTAATGACTTGGATCCAGAGGAGGAAGTGCTGTATGACCAGCCAAAAGAGGACAGGAAGAAGATACGTGTCAGTGGACCATTTACGGTTGAGACATTGCAAAGTTTCAATGTCGTTAGTCCCGATTCACTTGGTGTTGATGAACGGAATGAAGCAGAAAATTTCATAGAACGAGTTTTCGCACACCTCAAATCATCAGGAATACGCAATGGAGCAAAAAATGAGCAGGCGAAATTCTATAATATAGAGGCTGTCGCCAATCCATACCTTAATGCCAAAGGGTATTACAAAGATGCGGAGGAGAAAGAAAGGTTGGCTTACTTTCATATCGGACCGAAGTTCGGCACTGTAAGTAAGCAGGCTGTGAATGAGGCAATCAAAGAATTTCGTGCCATTGCGAAAAATGAGGGCGCATCATGGTTATGTTTATTAGGATTCTCATTTGAAGACAACATCAACGAGAAAGATTACAACTTCGGTACATTCACTGTCAGTAAAGTACGTATGCACGATGACCTAATGCAGGATGGTTTGCTTAAAAAGGATAAGGGCGCTGGTGCATTTATCACTATCGGTGAGCCTGATATCGTTGTTGTTGACGATGAAGGAGAGGAGACTGTGCATATCGAGATACAGGGGCTTGATATCTATGACCCGATTAAGGACGTTGTTAAGCCACGTTCCGTAGAGGACATCGCATATTGGGAAATAGATGATGATTACAATGGCGAGCAGTTTATTGTACGTGGCATCCATTTCTGTGGCGGCACAAAGAAAGAGTTTGACGCATGGCGTAAAGGTCTCAATTCTGCCGCTCCAAAGTCTGTAAAAAAGAAAGCGCAAACAACATTGCGCCTCGAATTCAATGAGGATATTTGGGAAACCCTCTATGACTTCCGCAGCCATTCAATTGAAAAACGAGACGGCCGCAAAATAGCAGTCCGTGTAATCTCCCAGTTCGGAGAGGAATCAACTAAGGTTCTCACGATTTAAAAATAATGAAAATCATAGAGAGGCAACAAACAAGAGCAACAATATCCTGTTTTCGTCACTGAATTTACGAATCGGCACTATAAGTATATGTGGCAGGGATTAATCCACAAGTTCAATATTGTGGCGAAAATCTTTGGGTAGGATTCTCTTGAATTTGGAGAGGATATCATATTTGTCGGAATTAGGTTCACATTTTATTCTGATGTTGGGATGACAATTTTCGAATGCTTTTTCGGCAATTGATTTGACACAGCTTGGCAATTCTAAATGTCGTAACTCACGACAATCCAAAAATGCCTGATGACCAATGGATGTGAGATTTTGAGGTAATTTTACGCTCCTTAAATTCTCGCAGCGTGCAAAAACCTTTTCCTCGATGGTTGTTACGCCATCGGGGATTTCTATTTCCAGCAAGCTGTAACAATTTTGGAATGCCCAACCGCCGATTGAAGTCAAGCTGTCGGGGAGGCTTATACGTCTTAAATTATGACAGTTGGAAAACGCCTTAAAGCCGAGTTCTGTCAACCCGTCGGGCAGGATTATGCCTGTTATAGCCTCGCAACACTCGAAAGCCATATCGCAAATCACTTTCAGACCGCCAGGCAACCTGATGTTGTTCTCTTTGTCGTATTCAGGATGATAAAATATAGGGTCGAAAAAAGGTCTCCTTTCAAAACCATTCCCCAACAAATTATCATTACGACATCGTAATAACCGCTTTCTGTCCTTACTGTACAAAATTCCATATTTGTCTTTCTCACCATTCTTTATGTCCTCTTGGGTGGCCCATGTAGAGCGGAATCTCTTCTGCTTTTCTGATTCAGATGAAAAAGAATCTGACGTTGTGGAATCCTGTTTGTCAGTTAAAATCAAGATGCGCTTATTGGTTTTTACATCTATGAAGAAAAGGTTGTTTTCCACTATCTCTATCCAGTTGTCTATGAGTCGGCGTGCGATGGAAAGTTTGTCGGGAATATGTGGGAGGTTGTGGATATTGAACCAACCACCGTCGGAGAGTTCGGAGCGTTGCAGGTTGATTTCACCGCTTGCATATTCAGCATAAAAACCGACCATTAGGCCGCAAGGGTAAGGCCAGGGCTGTGAGCCGAAATAAGTGATGTTTTTGATTTTAAGAGATGTCTCCTCCAGGACCTCCCGGATTACAGCCTGTTCCAATGTCTCGCCAGTCTCGACGAAACCGGCGACAAGGCCGTAGAAGTTGCCACGGAAGTTATTGGCATGAACAAGCAGGATTTCATCTTCCTTGTGTATGAGAACGATAATCGCGGTGGCAAGTTGCGGCCATATTTCCTTGCCACAGTTAGGGCAGATTTTGGAGATGTCGGTATGGAAGTGCAACGGAGAGCCGCAGACACCGCAGTATTTCGTGTTGGCATCCCAATAGAGGATTTCCTCACATTTGCCGGCTTTGAGGTATAATTCTTGCGGCAGTTTGTGGTAGGATGCACGCAAATCGCACATCTCGTATTTGGGGTTATCAGTAATAGGGGTGTCAATGCGGAAAGTTTTGACCTCTGCATCATTCAATGGCGTTATGTTGCGGATGATTGATTTGTCGGGTAGGGCAATGGGCGGTTCTTCCTGATAAGGAATTGTATATGTTCCGTCAGGAAGAATCTCCAATAATATGTCGGAGTTGCAGAATACGAACCAATATTTTTTCATTGTTTTTGTTTTTATATTGTGGCGAATACGAGGGAAATGAAGAATTTTAAATGAAAAATGAAAAATGAAAAATGAAGAATGAAGAATTGGGAGATTATGGATTAACCCCGAAAAGGAGTTGCTTGTCGCGGGCGATAGCGGGGACGGTCCACTCCTCCGGGATGAAACGCCAGTTGTTGTTGGGCTGCGGGTCCATAGTGCCGGCTTTCTCGATTTCCTGCATCAGATAGTAACGTTGGTCGCGCTCACTTTCAAATATCACCCTGCTCTTGAGAGAGTCGTGAGGGATGCCTGCACCTTTGGTGAGCAGTTCTCCGCCCCCATTTCCCCGATAGCTGTTGAGAGCAACCTTATACCACTTGTTCTCGTCAAAAGGCTCACCATTGGACATACGCAGGATATTCACTTTCTCACCGTCTGGTTTTGTAACGTCAACCTCATAATCAATACCGGCAGCACTGTCGAAGTTGAAAGTGAGGTTTTTGAAGCCATATCTCTGCATATCGTCGTTGTTCTCCTGTTCCAAAAGCATTATGTGGTCATCAGGCGATTGCATGGTGTTTACCCACAGGTCATAGCTCATCTCAAGGTGCCCACGTATTTCCTTGCCTGTCATTTTCATCACGTAAATCTGGTTCTCAAACCTGTAAAGGTTGAACATGTCACCGACAAAGATATCACCCTCGTTGATACTCGTGTTGAATGAGAGGGGAGCGTTGAATGAAATGTCGGCACCCGTTATCTGCAACTGGAGGTTGTGGATGAAGTCGCAGAAGGCACTGCTGCCGAAGAAACAGTCACGCGTGAAGATCGCATTTTTGAACGTACCGATTTTCTTATCGACAAAAGCGTTGACACTGTCAATATCACTTTTAAAAAACGCCATGTAATCCTCGTCAACGGGCAAATCTCTCACATCATAATTCTCTCCCGTTACTCTCTTGTCTGTAACCTTACCATTTTCGAGAGTAATACAGATAGTTGCGTCAGCCACGAAAAGCGCATTGTTGGAAGGATCAAGACAAAGGACTTTATCTCCATTAATATTGGTAACAGTCTCACAGTTGCGCCTATGGTCGTGCCCATATAAAATAAGGTCAAAGCCAGGCACCTCTTTGGCGATACGTCTGACAGCGTCCTCCTCATATTCATCAGTAACGATACCGTTGTCCCAACCAGAGTGGAACAGGCCTATAATAATATCAGGGTTTTCGTTGGACTTAATATATTCGATCCACTGTTTGGCACATTTTGTCATGTCAACAAATTGGAGGCCAGTCCACAGCTTCTCGTCAAGCCAATTCGGTATGGCAGGGGTAATCATGCCTAAAACGGCGATACGCACGCCGTCACGAACAAAAATACTATACGGGATGGTGAACGGTTTACCAGTTGCAGTGTCTAAGATATTCGCACCCAACATCGGACAGTTGACCTCCTTAATCCACTTGTCGTAAACAGCGTGCCCTGTCTCAACATCATGGTTGCCCATTGTCTGGGCGTCATATTTCAAATAATTTATAACGGAAGCCGCAATATTAGTCATATCAGGCTTCATGTAGTTATAGAAATAACTTGTAGGTTGGCCTTGCAGGATATCACCGTTGTCGAGTAGCAGCATGTTTTCGCCATAGGATTTCCTCAGTTCATTTACGTATGAGCTTACCCTTGCCATAGAACCAGCCATAGGTTTGCGGTTGATGAAATCGTAAGGGAAGAAACATCCGTGCACATCACTCGTTTGGATGATGCGCAGTTCCACGTTCTTTGTCTGTGCCATGCTGAATGTGTTCACACAGAGAGTCAATGCGATAGTAACAATAATTTTATTCATAGTAAATGAGGTTATCATTCATTGATTATCGCCATTTCAAAATCAGAAATTTTGCCGTTGGCATTGATATTGGCATTAATGCGATACTTATTATTAGTAGTTTTATTGTCGTAGCCATCCACTCTTTGTATTGCCGAGAAATTAACGGTAAATTCAAATTGGCCATCTTCGACAGTCTTTTTCTGGATGTCATAATCATTGCCAAGAGTCCATAGCATACTTTTTATTTCCGGTTTGTAGAGCTTATACATGAAGGCAATAACATCATTTTTAGAGGCGTTTTCCTTGCCCAATAAAGTCATATTGTCGCATACGTCAGCGATGAGGCTGCTTTCATCCTTGCTGTTTATGGCAACGAAGAAGTTGTGGAAAATAGACTTTACAAACTGTACATCAGTGGGCTTAACCTCGTTGGACTTAATATTTTTCAGGGCGAGCATCGCCTCATCGTAGTGTGCACCATCGTAATGGTTGTCGGCGTACGACTGGTATGCCTCGATAGTGTTGATATTAGTTGCCTGAATCCAGTCGATGGAATCGATTTTATCCATAATCTCCAGTTTGTGAGGAGTATCAGGATATTTGTTCAAGTAATTGTTCAATGCCGACTTAGTGCCGTTTACGACAGCATCGTTCCACTCTACATCCTCCAAAGAGAGTTTTTGAAGATGCTCCTTGATAATATCGATATGCTCTTGTGGGGCATCCTTGAAATTGTTCAGGTAATTCTGCAAAATCATTGGGTCGCTACTTTTCAGCGCATATTCATACTCGCTTTCTTCCTTGTTGCTCACCGCCTGATAATATAGGAAGAAACAAGCACCGACGATAACAACGGCGATGATGAACGATACAATTAAAACAGTCTTGCCTTTCTTCTTTTCATGTTGTCCATTATTTGCAGGCAGCGCGGGAGCAGCGTCATTCTCAGGGGCATCCGATGTTTCCGAGACGATATTTTCATCTTGTGAGTTATCGTCGTGTACTATAGCTTGCACATTTTCCCCATCATCGACAACAGAGGAATCGTTCTTGCAATGAGGGCATACACCGTACTCCTTGAAAAAAGCGTTTCCGCAATCAGGGCAAACAGTGATTTTGCCGGCTATCTCCACACCACAGTTGGGGCAGGTAGGTGCTTTTTCGCTAACGGAATGACCACATTCAGGACATCTGATAATTGCCATAGGATATTAAATTCAAAAAGTTATTTTATCATCACTAATGTTTATATCGTAGTTCACGCAGGCTATGCCGCCCTGTGAGCCTACTTTTGTCAACGAAAGCGTTAATGCCGTTGATGCGCCCTTTGGAGGTGTATTGCCAGATAATATAGTCGTGTTCATCAAACAACACAGGTTCCTCTCCCGAATAAATGGCAATCATAAGCATATAATCGTCGAGCTTTCCGAGCAGGTGCTTGTTGTAGAAATTCTGGTAAGTATAGATCAGAGGTTTCTGCCGGTAAGTCTGCTCAATCATGCTAAGGAAGAGCAAAAGAGAATCGCAGAACACACTGTCGGAGAGATTTCCCGTTGATTCTATGTCGATCATCGGGATGAGGTCCTGCTCTTTGGGTCGGCACTGCGACTTGAAATTCTCCAACTGTTCTGTGAGATTGGTTGTAGGTCGGAAAAAGTGATAAGAGCCTACTTTTAGTCCATATTTATGAGCCAACCTTATGTTTTTTTCATATTTATCATCGATATTACTACTACCTTCAGATGCTTTGAGATAAACGTATGCCATTTTGCTGTTGTTGCCGACAGTTTCCCAGAACACGTCTCCCTGATAATGGCTGAGGTCGATGCCGTGTATATGGCTGCACGTGTCCTCGCACAGAACATCATAACTATCGTTGTTTTGTGCTGTTAAGAGTTGTATTCCCAAAAAGAAAATATATGCAAATAAAGAGAAGTATCTTTTCATTATTAAAAACTTGTTGTTGGCAAACAGGGGCTGTGCGTCCGAAAGTTAGGGAGTGGCATATCCTGCAGTCAATTATTTCATGCAAAGATAAAGCTAATCGGTTGGAACGCAAAGAAAATTTACATAAAATTAGTTATTCCTCTACATTGGAAACACTTTTTGAAATATTCTTGAGTATTATGCTAGTTACTTCCAATGGACAATAAGCGAAATATTTTGAGGCATGGGTATTGGGTTTGCGTATAGGGGTGATGATACCTCTTATTCTTATGGGCTTATCATCGTCGTTGTATGGATTGTCCTCCAGTTTCGCGGGCTTTTCCATCGAATTGTAAAGTCTGTCGTACAGGTTTTCGTCAACGTTATCCATGAAAGGCATTTCATCTTGTGAAAAGTTGAACAGCAGGATTAGATTACTGCCGATAAGGTTAGCTATTCCTTTCATTTTGAGTGATTTAATCCACTTTTCCAACTTTATGAAATCAATCTTATCGCCAGAGTTCCTTAGATATGTGCCGAGTTTGATGATATTGCGGAAATTTCTGTCATGGGTGAGGAAGCCATTCATTGTGTTGATGAGCTTTAGCAGGAATACCAAAGAAGCCACTGATGTGTCGATACTGTGAATTTCATTGAAGATAATCTTGTTCAGTTTTCGGTTCAGGAAGAAGTTGGTGAATTTCTTTATGTGTTTCTGTGAGAAGTTATAATGCTCGTCGTCTTCAAAATGTATAGTAGTTGTATCGGTAATATTTCCTTTTGCAGTTTTAAGTATGTTGTCAGGAATTAGATATGTGTTTCTATTATACATTTTGGAGATACCTAACGATATAAAATCGGTTACCTCGTAAGTATCTGCGAGGTGGAGCAGTTGCACCCATTTGAACTGCGACATAGGTTCAGAAAGATTGTCCGTGTCAAAAGCCCCTGTGGAGAGGAGTGTTATGAAATTCCTAAAAACAATTTTCATTATTATGAATACACTGAATTAAAGCGAATGAGGGCGTGCGAATATCAGCACACCCTCATTGAAATATGTGATTACAGAGTTACGCCATTCTTAAAGATGGAGATCTCACGGTAACCATTTTTCTCGTTGCAGGTCTGCTCGCCGTTTGCGACAGCGATAATTTTCTGTACGAATTTACCTACGAGAGTCTTCATGTCAGTACCGTCAACGAGTTCTCCTGCATTGAAGTCGATCCAGTTAGGCTTGTTGTTATACAATGTGCTGTTAGTGGAGATTTTCATTGTAGGAATGAAAGTACCGAAGGGCGTACCACGCCCGGTGGTGAAGAGCACAATCTGGCAACCGGCAGAGGCCAATGCTGTGGCGGCCACGAGGTCATTGCCGGGTGCGGAGAGCAGGTTCAGACCCTTAACCTGCAGACGGTCGCCATATTTGAGGACACCGCTTACAGGAGCCCTGCCACACTTCTGGGTGCAACCGAGAGCTTTGTCTTCAAGTGTGGAGATACCGCCTTTCTTGTTACCTGGTGAAGGGTTTTCTCCGACTGGCTCCCCATGGCTAAGGAAATACTCTTTGAAGTCGTTCACCATCTTGACAGTCTGGTCAAACAGTTCTATCGTTTTGCAACGGTTCATGAGTATAGTCTCGGCTCCGAACATCTCCGGTACCTCAGTAAGTATGGACGTACCACCCTGTGCAACGAGATAGTCGGAGAACTCCCCAACCAAAGGGTTGCCTGTTATGCCGCTGAAGCCATCACTGCCCCCACATTTAAGACCGACACGCAGTTCGCTTAATGGGCAAACGGTGCGCTTGTCGTTTTTTGCGATATTATAAAGTCCACGAAGTATTTTCATGCCTTCCTCAACCTCATCGCCCTGCACATTCTGTACAATCAGGAACTTGATACGGTCCTTGTCGTAGTCGCCGAGCAGTTGCTCGAACACGTCGGGCTGGTTGTTCTCGCAGCCGAGGCTCAAAACGAGTACGGCACCGGCATTGGGATGAAGCACGATGTCGCGGAGGATTTTCTTGGTATTCTCATGGTCCTCGCTCAACTGTGAGCAGCCATAGTTGTGGTGCCAGGCATGTATGGCGTCGATGCCCTCAAGACCAGTCTCTTTCTCCAATCTGTTGGCAAGGTTCTCAGCGATACCGTTGACGCAACCAACGGTAGGGACAACCCAAACCTCGTTTCTGATGCCCACCTCACCGTTTTTGCGTACATAGCCGTTGAAAGTAAGGTTGTCGTTGGCAATCTGCAACTCCTCGTTGACGGGCTTATATTCGTAAGAAAGAGTACCGGAAAGGTTGGTTTTCAGGTTGTTCTCGTTAACCCATTGACCAGCTTTTAAGTTCTCTTTAGCATGCCCGATAGGATAGCCATATTTGATTACGTTCTCACCGGCAGCCGTATCTTTGATTATTACCTTATGACCTGCCGGCGTGTCCTGTAAGATAGTGATGTCATTGCCATCAACAGTTATTGTCTCGCCTTTTGAGTGGTTTCTAAGACAAACGACAACGGAGTCGGCGGGATTGATTTTTATAAATGAAACTTGTTGCATAATGTATTTGTTTTAATAGTTAAATTATAATTGTGTTCTTCGGTAAAAGTCGGCGTTTTCTTTTGTCAGCAGCTCGATAGGCATATAATTGATAGGAGCCACCTTTTTTTTCAGTACGATAGCGCGGAAGAGTGTGTCAATGCAATTGAAGCCCTGCATGTAAGCATGCTGTGCGATGAGGAACGACATAGAGCCAAGTCGGAGGCACTTGGCGTTGCGGCCAATCATATCATAACCCATGATCTGCACGTTGCGTCTGTTTGTCCGCAGCAGATATTCGCCCACGAGGAATGCCTTGGAGCAAAGCGTTACACAATTGTGTATGTTAGGGTTCTGACTGAAGAATTTATCCATTATGATATCGTAATCCTTTTTGTTCTTGTCAAGGGGCAAGTCGAGGATTTTAATCTTTATCGCAGGAAAATGGTCTTGCATAAAATGTTTGAAACCCACTTCACGGTTTTCCTGTTGCTTACTGGCAAGTTTTCCGTTCTTAGTCTGTCTCATCAAGCATATTTCCTTATCATTAGAGGCGATAAGCATTAGGATTTTTGCAGAGAAATAACCGCTACAGAAAGAATCCTGACCATAGAACGACAGAGGCTGTACTTCAGGTATATACGAGTCAAGCAAGACGAAAGGGATGTCCCGTTCATGCAGCTTATCGGTGAAATTTTTAGTTTCCTCCAAATCAGAGGGCACTAAAACGACGCCATTGGGGTTGCAGTCGAGGCATTTCTGGCAGATTTTATGGTAGGCGTCGGTATCGAAACGTCTATATTTGAGTATTTCAGCGTTAATATGGAAATCTCTTCTGTTCTCTGTGGCCTTAACCATACCTTCTTCAATTTCTTCCCAGTAAGCCTCTGATTCATACTGAGGAATGATGCAGAAGAAAGTATAAGATTTATTGTAGGCGAGGGCACTGGCATACATATTAGGTTGATAGTTGATGCTTTTGAGAACGGCCTCAACTTTCTCTCTTGCTGTTTTCGACACATTAGGGCGGTTGTGCAAGATACGGTCAACCGTACCCACAGAAACGCCCGATTTCTCGGCGATGTCTTTGATTCTGATTCGTTCGTTCATAAGTATTTTGTCCGCTTTACTTAGCAAGAAGTCAAGAAAGATTATCATTATGCCATAAAGAGAGACGACCAAAGGGAGAAAGGTTGCAGTCAGAGGCATATAGTATTCATGCAAAGATAGTAATAAAAACTTAAATGTGTAAAAACACAGTGTTATTTTTAAGAAAAACACAAAATTTTTATTGTTTTATTTGTTTCGTGTGAATTAAAATATTAACTTTGTGAACAGAAAAACAAATCTAATTCTATTAAACATTCAAAAACTTAAAAAATTAAAGAAATGGCAAAAGTTGTAACATTAGGCGAGATTATGCTTCGTCTTTCTTCTCCAAATGGGAAGAGGTTTGTTCAGAGTGATGTACTTGACGTGATTTACGGTGGAGGTGAGGCAAATGTGGCAATCAGTGCTGCAAATTATGGTCATGAGGCTATTTTCGTAACGAAAGTTCCAAAGCACGAGATTGGACAGTGTGCAGTGAACGCATTGCGCCGTTATGGTGTCAACACCAACTACATTGCACGTGGTGGCGACCGTTTGGGAATTTATTTCCTTGAGACAGGAGCAAGTATGCGTCCATCAAAAGTGATTTATGACCGTGCACACAGTTCAATCGCAGAGGCAGATCCTTCAGATTTCGATTTTGATGCAATAATGGAAGGCGCACAGTGGTTCCACTGGAGTGGTATTACACCAGCCATCAGCGACAAGTCGGCAGAGCTCACACGCATAGCATGCGAGGCAGCAAAGAGGCATGGTGTAACAGTGAGTGTTGACCTTAACTTCCGCAAGAAGCTGTGGACGAAAGAGAAGGCACAGTCGATTATGAAACCTTTGATGAAGTATGTTGACGTATGTATCGGCAATGAGGAAGATGCAGAGCTTTGTCTCGGTTTCAAGCCAGATGCAGACGTACAGAGCGGAAAGACAGATGCAGAAGGTTACAAGGGAATCTTCAAGGCAATGGCAAAGGAATTTGGTTTCAAGTATGTCATTTCCACATTGCGTGAGTCATTCTCAGCAACACACAACGGTTGGAAGGCAATGATTTACAACGGTGAGGAGTTTTATGAGTCAAAGCGTTATGACATCAATCCTATCATTGACCGCGTAGGAGGTGGTGATTCTTTCGCAGGTGGTATTATTCACGGACTGTTGACAAAGCCAAATCAGGGCGCAGCTCTTGAATTTGCAGTAGCAGCATCAGCCTTGAAGCACACTATTTTCGGTGATTTCAACCTTGTATCAGCAGACGAAGTAGAGACATTGGCAGGTGGTGATGCAAGTGGTCGTGTACAGAGATAAACAACGGACAAGTAAAAAATTCAAGAAATGGCAAAATTTGATAAAATTGCGGTATTGAACAAGATTGGTTCAACCGGTATGGTTCCTGTTTTCTATCACAAGGACGCAGAGGTTGCAAAAAATGTCGTGAAGGCATGCTATGAGGGTGGTGTACGCGCATTTGAGTTCACAAACCGTGGTGACTTCGCACATGAGGTATTTGCAGAGGTAGTTAAATACGCAGCTAAGGAGTGCCCTGAGCTTGCGATGGGTGTCGGTTCAGTGGTTGACCCTGCAACAGCATCTCTATATATCCAGTTGGGTGCATGCTTCGTAGTAGGTCCATTGTTCAACCCAGAGATTGCCAAGGTGTGCAACCGTCGTCTTGTAGCATACACGCCAGGTTGTGGAAGTGTATCAGAGATTGGTTTTGCACAGGAAGTAGGATGTGACCTTTGTAAGGTATTCCCTGGCGATGTGTTAGGTCCGAAATTGGTAAAGGGTTTGATGGCGCCGATGCCATGGTCGAAGCTGATGGTAACGGGTGGCGTATCACCAGATGAGGAGAACATCACATCCTGGTTCAAGGCAGGCGTTTACTGTGTAGGTATGGGCAGCAAGCTGTTCCCGAAGGATGTTGTAGCAGCAGGCGACTGGCAGGCTGTAACAGACAAGTGTAAAGAGGCTTTAGGTTACGTTGCCAAGGCACGCGGATAAATGCAATAAAGGCTCAATATGTATAGTGTTCATATTGGGCCTTTTCTTTTTTTCAGCTTGCACTTCACGACACGTTGAACGGGAAGTGGACAAGTTGAATTATTTTTCCTATACATTTCATTATAAAGATTTAGACTCCGCGTCTTTCTATGCAAAGAGAGCATTGATGTTGTGTGGAGGTTACAAGTCGGGCAGGGCAGAGGCATACAACAATCTTGCATTTGTGCATATTGCGAGGATGGAGTATGATGAGGCAGCCACATTGCTTGACAGTGTTTACTTGTCAACCGACAACCAGATAGAATTGTTGGTGTCAGACATACAGAATATGCGATTGTGTCAGCGTAAGTCAAGAAACAGGATGTTTTACGATTATCGGGAGAGAGCTATAGGGAGAATAAAGAGGATAGAGGAAGATACTTTTTCTTTAAGCCCACATTTGCAGCGGAGGTTCATATATGCAAAATCAGAATTTTCCATTGTTAATTCTACATATTATTATTATGTTGGATTGGAGAAGCAGTCTGCCGAAGCGTTTGCCAAAATAGACCCATACGGAGAGATATTGCAGGACACCGCCCAATATCTGAATTACCTATATTATGTGGGAAGTGGCGGTGTGATCTTGGATAGAAGTGCGGAAGAGACCAGTCAGATTGAGTTTGAGCATCTGATGAAATGTTATTTATTGGCAAGGCAGGTGGGTTATGTTTATTGGGAGGCGAACTCCTTGCAGGCGATGAGTGTGCACCTTGTGGTGGAGAGCGAAAGGAAATTTTTGATAGAGAACAATCCATTGGCGATAGGATATATCAACCAAGACAATATGCCTGACAGCCTGTTGGCAGGCTATTTGGCACAAAAATCATTAGACTTGTTTACAAAATTCGGTGATGTATATCAGATAGCGGGAGCACATAGGACATTGGCATTATGTTATTTTGAGTTAGCCGATTACACATCATCGTTGATATGTCTTGAGAATGCATTATTGGATAAGAGAATAGAGCAAGCACCCGATTTGGTGGCAAGTTTGAGAGAATATTTAAGTCTTGTGTATTCCGCCTTGGATGACAAGAACAACAGCGATATAAACAGGAATGCGTATTTGGACCTTCAGGAGGAGACGAGACAGGATAGGCAGCTGGAGGCGCGTGCCAGCAGGTTGGAACGAATTTCCATGCAGTTGAATATCATGATAGCGTTCGTTATAATCCTGATATTGGCAGTAATCATATTGTTCTTTCTGTTCAGATATTTGCGGCGTAGGAAGGACAGGGGGAAAACCATAGACAATCTGCTTGTACCGCTCCGACAGTGGGAGAGAGCCAATGATGACAATATCAACAAACTATTTGAAAGGCATGAGGTTATCAATGAGTCGCTTTCCATCATGTCATTACATATAGAGAACGACAAGAAACGTTTTCTTGACAACAAGGCGAAAATTTCCCTTGTCAACAATGTGATGCCATTTATCGACAGGATTATCAATGAGGTGAGGCGTCTTGAGTGTGGCAACGAAACGGAGGAAAAGCGCAACAAGAGATATAAGTATGTTGTGGAACTGACCGACTATATAAACGAATATAATGATGTGTTGACCCATTGGATTCAGTTGCAGCAAGGACAATTGAGCCTGCATATTGAGAGTTTCAGTATGAAAGAACTCTTTGACATGTTGGCAAAGTCTGCCATCTCGTTCCAATTGAAAGGAGTAACATTGGATGTAGTGCCGACGGATGCAGTGGTGAAGGCAGACAAGATACTCACCCTGTTTATGCTGAATACCCTTGCGGACAATGCGAGGAAATTCACCATGGAGGGAGGAAAGGTAACTCTTAGAGCCGAGCAGAAAGAAGAGTATGTAGAGATTTCAGTGCAGGACACAGGGATAGGAATGAGCGAAGAAGAGATGGCAGGCATCTTTGAGCGCAAGGTTTACAACGGTCATGGTTTCGGGTTGATGAACTGTAAGGGCATAATGGACAAATACCGCAAGTACAGTAAGATATTCAACGTATGTGGTCTGTTTGCCGAGAGCAAGAAGGGCAAGGGGAGTCTGTTTTATTTCCGACTTCCTAAGGGAGTGATGAGAGCTTTGGTGTTGATTACCGTATTGTTCAATATGATTACTTTGTCGTATGCTGCGAATGTTGTTGACAGTATAACGTTTTGTGATGAAGCGGCAAATTCAGAATATCTTGTCATGGCAGGTGCGTATGCCGATTCAGCATATTATTGCAATGTCACTGGAGAGTATTCAAGGACATTGGAATTTGCCGATTCCGTCATATTATATCTTAATGAGTATTATGCAGCACTACATTCAGAAAGAGATCAGTTTATGGTGATAAACGAAGACGGTAAGGACAATCCTGCCGAGTTAGAATGGTTCAGGAATGATGTGCCAACCGATTATGACGTGATACTCGATATACGCAATGAGAGTGCCGTGGCAGCTCTTGCCTTGCACAAGTGGGAATTGTATAAGTATAATAATAAGGTATATACTCAATTGTTCAAGGAGAGATCCGCCGACAAGGGATTGTCGGATTATTGCCTGATGATGCAGAAGTCGAGCACTAACAAGTATATTGCTATAGTATTGTTGATTTTGTTGTTCATAGTAGTCGTAATCGTCTATTATTTCTACTATTACAGGCATGTGTTGTTTTTCCGTTTCTGCATGGAGAGGGTTGACAACATCAACAAGATTCTGTTGTCGGTTGCTGACGACGAACAAAAGTTGGAGGCAATAATGTCTGTTGACACCCGCAAATACCCAGAACCGTTGAAGAATATCATCATTCAGATAAAAAACGCCCTGCAACGTTCCAAAGACATGAGAAATGCACAACATCAGAACATAGAATTAGCAGAAGACGTGCTCAGTAGAATGTGTTATGAGGACGAGAAATATTATGTCTGCAACAACGTGATAGACAACTGTTTGAGTACGTTGAAACACGAGACGATGTATTACCCATCGAAGATTAAACAATTAGTTGAGAATCAAAAAGATAATATCCATGCTATCAGTGAGGTAGTGATATATTACAAAGAGTTGTATTCCATATTAAGTCAGCAGGTGCAGGGGCAGACAGAGTCGGTAGCATTTGAATGTAAGTCATTATCGTTGAAAGAACACTTTGGTATTGACGGATATGTGAAGGGTGATAAGGTGTTGTTGAGATATATGTTTGACATTCTAAAAAAACAGTGTGGAATCACAAGGAGCGACATAAACGTTTCAAGTAAGGACAATAAATATATTGCCTTCAACGTTCACTGTCGTAATATGCGGTTGGGGGGTGAGCAGTGCCAGAATCTCTTTATACCGAGTGTTGAAAACATCCCATTTCTGATTTGCCGTCAGATAGTGCGGGAAATTGGCGAACTGCCCAATCTTCATGCTTGTGGAATAACGGCAGAGACTACAGAAAGAGGGGGAGTCGAGTTACATATTATTCTGCCAGGTAGAATTAATGAATAAAGTTGTTTATCTAAATAAACCATTATAAAAGATGAAAAACAATAAGATATGGATAAGTTCAAAGTTATAATAGTGGAAGATGTGCCATTGGAGTTGAGGGGTACGGAAGGTATTTTCAAGAGCGATATTCCGGAAGCGGAGATTATCGGGACTGCGGAAAATGAGGTATCATATTGGCGGTTGCTCAAGAAACAGTTGCCAGACTTGGTATTGCTTGACTTGGGTCTTGGTGGTTCGACAATGGTAGGAGTGGAGATATGCCGTCAGACTAAGGAGATGCATTCAAAAGTAAAAGTTCTTATCTTTACTGGTGAGATATTGAACGAGAAGTTGTGGGTGGATGCATTGGATGCGGGGTGCGACGGCATAATATTAAAGAGTGGCGAGCTGTTGACGCGCGGAGACATAGCCAGTGTAATGGCAGGCAAGAAGCTTGTGTTCAACCAGCCTATATTGGAGAAGATAATAAGTCGTTTCAAGCAGAGCGTGAACAGCCAGATAATGCGTCAGGAAGCCCTTGTTAATTACGAGATAGACGAGTATGATGAGCGTTTTCTGCGTCATCTTGCATTGGGCTTTACCAAGGAGCAGATAACAGGGTTGCGTGGAATGCCTTTTGGTGTGAAGAGCTTGGAGAAGCGGCAGAACGATCTTGTGCGCAAACTGTTTTCAGATGGCAACGGAGGGATAAGCGTGAACGCCACACGCCTTGTTACGAAAGCCATCGAGTTGCATATCATAGATGCCGACAACCTGATACCCGATGACAACTGATAGATACGGAGTATAGATTTAGGAAATACACCTTAATATATATGCGCATAGAAAAGAAAATATATGGCTATGTCTTGGTGGCGTTGGTGATAATGCATGTGGCATTGATGCTGTGTTCGTGGATAATCAATGCTATATCCCCGTCGTTGCAAGTCAAGTCGATATTGAGCAACGAGGGCATCAGGTGGTTGTGCGGCAGTTTTACGGAGAACCTGTTGACACCTTTGTTGGCATGGATCTTGCTACTTTCAATTGCGTGGGGTGCATTTACGGGCAGTGGCTTTGGCAGCGCATTGAGCTCATTATGCAAGGGGCATAGGCAGTTGTCATATCGCCAGAGGTACGCCTTATTGACCGTTGTCGGTGAGCTCGTAGTATTTGGGGTAATAATATACCTATTGACATTCGTGCCTCATGCAATACTATTAGGAGTTACGGGCTGCTTGTACCCCAGTGCATTTACGACAGGACTAATCCCGATGCTTGCGTTTGTAATTGTCGTAATTTCAGTCACCTACGGTATAATAAATGGGGTGTTTGTTAATATTGAAGGCATATTGGGGAGCTTTTATGTGGGGATCATCACATTCGTGCCACTTCTAATATTGTATCTTTTTGCAGTACAGTTGTATTCATCCATAGTATTCGTATTCTTTTAAAATACATATTAAGAAAACTGAATTATGGAGTTAATAGGATCACTTTCCGATTGGGGGATACTGTTTTTCACTGCGTTGCTGATCGGGATGTCGAAAAGCGGAATACAAGGTATCACGCTGTTGGCTGTTCCTCTGATGGCAATAACGTTCGGGGCGAAACCATCAACGGGCATTATCCTGCCGATACTTTGCTTTGCCGACCTGATGGCAGTGCTTTATTACCGAAGGATAGCGGAGTGGAGATACTTGTTGAGACTGTTGCCGACAGCGATAGCCGGTTTTGCCGTTGCGATAATTGTTGACAGGTTCATCCCGGCGTCACAGTTCAAACACCTAATGGGTGGTTGCCTGCTGCTTGTATTGATAGTGATGCTATGGTCAGAGTTGAGAGGAAAAAAGAATAAGTTCTCCCACTGTTGGTGGTACGGACCGATTTTCGGTTTGGTAGGGGGATTTACCACGATGATAGGGAATGCAGCAGGTCCGGTGATGGCGATATATCTGCTGTCGGTGAAGATGCCCAAATATAATTTTGTGGGCACAAACGCATGGTTTTTCTTGGTAGTGAACTATCTTAAAATACCGTTGCAGATTTTTGTATGGGACAACATCAGCACATCCACTCTGCTGTTAGACGCATGCACCATACCTTTCGTATTAGTCGGCGCATTTTTAGGCATAAAGATAGTGAGGAAACTCCCAGAGAAGGGTTTTCGTTATTTCACCATGGCTGTAACGGTCATTTCCGTAATAATGATGCTGATATAGTTACATGAAGAAGTCATCGTGCGTGCTATTGAGGAAGATCTCAGCCTTTTGCAAGTCCTCTGGAGTGTCAATGCCGATAGTCTCGATAGAAGTCAATCCCACCTTAATCTTATAGCCGTTCTGTAACCAGCGCAGTTGTTCGAGACTCTCCGCCAATTCGAGAGAAGACTGTGGCAGTTTTGTTATTTCTGTCAATACATTGGTTTTAAATGCATACAAGCCGATATGCTTGAGGAAATTGAAATTTCCAATCCATAAATTTTTCTCCACATTGCGAAGAAAAGGAATCACACTGCGGCTGAAATACATTGCGAAACCATTGTTGTCGCATACTATTTTCGGCGAGTTGGGATTTTCAAGGTCAGCTATGGAATCCTTGTCAGTAAACGGACGTCCGAGAGTGGCAATCATAGTCTGCGGGTCATCGAAACATTTGCAGACGGTCTCAATCTGAGATTTATGGATGAATGGCTCATCACCTTGGACATTAATCACCACATCGAATACCTTGCCTGTCTTGTTCACAGCCTCCTCAACGCGGTCAGTGCCGCTCTTGTGGTCGGGAGAGGTCATTATCACATTGCCGCCGAATTCATTTACGGTGGAGTAAATCCTGTCGTCGTCAGTCGCAACATAAACATCGCCAAGCACCTGAGCCACCTGTTCGTAAACCCTTTGGACAACAGGCTTTCCTCCTAATAAAGCCAACGGTTTTCCAGGAAAGCGTGTGGAGGCGAAACGCGCTGGAATTATACCTACAAATCTCATAATGATAAGTTTTATTCTAATAATCCGTTCAATGCCAATACTTTTCGCAAAAGTACAAATAAAAAATAATAAAGAGATTAAATCTTGCAATAAAACATAAAACTAAAAACTATACATATAAAAAGATACTAATAAAACTCAATAAAAAATCAATTTTTTATAAATAGTTTGTCTGTGTGCTGTTTTTTTACTAATTTTGGTGATTAATTAAAAAGAAAGGATAGTGAAACACTATATATTGCTGATTGCCACGCTGTTAATCCCATTGGTATGTTCTGCCCAGAAAATAGTTTTAGGCTCCTGTGAGACTAAGGATGGTGGTACTTATCAGGGAGAGATGCTGGCAGGAAAGCCTAATGGGAAAGGAAGGACTGTTTATAAGAACGGTGATATCTATGAGGGAGAGTATCTGAAGGGGAAGCGTCAGGGATATGGCGTATATATCTTTTCTGACGGAGAGAAGTACGAGGGCGAGTGGTTTCAGGACCAGCAGCACGGTCGTGGCACGTATTATTTTATCAACGACAATAAATACGTAGGGCTGTGGTTCCGCGACTATCAGCAGGGGCACGGTATAATGTATTACTACAACGGAGACATATATGACGGAGAGTGGTATCACGATACCCGCAACGGCAATGGTAAATACACATACAGTGGTGGAGCCTATTACGAGGGCGAGTGGAAGAACGACAAGAAAAGCGGCAAGGGTTTTTTCGATTGGGCAGACGGCACGACATACGATGGCTCTTGGCAGAACAACATGCGTTCAGGTATGGGAACAAACCACTATTCCGATGGCGATGTATATACAGGTAACTGGCTTGAGGATGTGCAGAACGGAAAGGGGATATACAAGTTTCAGAACGGAGACCTTTACGAGGGTGATTATGTTAGAGGCAAGCGTACTGGCGAGGGAATATTCACCTTTGCCAATGGCGACAAATATACAGGACATTTCAATAATGGCGACAAGGATGGTCATGGAGTGATTGTATGGAAGAATGGCGATGTCTATAACGGTTACTGGAAAGCCGATATGCAAAACGGTCACGGAAAGCTGACTAAGAAACAGGGAGATGTCTATGAGGGGAACTTCAAAAACGGGCAGTTTGACGGGGAGTTCATAATCCATTTTGCTGATGGTAGCAAGTTCAGGGGCGAATATAAAAATGGTGAGCGCAACGGCAATGCTATAGAGGTTGACAAGGACGGCAACCGTTTTGAGGGGACATACAAGGATGGTGTGCGCGACGGTAAGTATGTTGAGAAGGACCGTGACGGCAACATTGTCTCACAAGGGATGTATATGTTAGGTAACAAAGTTCAATAATTAATTAAAATTTAATATTATGGTAGTAGACACATTAGACAACTTATGTAAGTATGAGTCATTAAATCCTTTATTCAAGGATGTAGTAGAGTTTTTGAAGTCAAACGACTTGAACAGTCTTGAGGCAGGCAAGCACCTAATCAAGGGTAAGGATCTGTTTGTTAACATCCAGAACGCCAAGGGCAAGACAAAGGAAGTTGCTAAGCTCGAGACCCACAAGAATATGATTGATATCCAGATTCCGTTGAGCGCATGCGAGACATACGGATATACTCCACTTGGCGACCTGCCGGAGGCAGAGTATAACGAGGAGAAGGATATCACGAAGTATGACGGCTTGGCAGAGACATACATCACGTGTAAGCCAGGCGAGTTTGCCATTTTCTTCCCACAGGATGGCCATGCACCTTGCATCACCGACGTAGAGGAGATTAAGAAAGCAATTTTTAAGGTATTGGCATAACCCTTAATCAGCAAGAGTCATGGCTACCGAACAAAAGAAAGCCGAAAGCAAGCCGAAGCACATCGGATTGGTGGAAAACGATCCATATCTTGAGCCATTTGAGGATGCTATTAGAGGGCGTCACGACCATGCTCTGTGGAAATTGAGCCAATTGACACATGGCGGAAAGAACACGTTGGAGAGTTTTGCCAGTGGCTACGACTATTACGGTCTGCACAAGATGTCAAGGGGCTGGGTGTTCAGAGAGTGGGCACCGAATGCAACGGAAATATATCTTGTGGGCGACTTCAATGGGTGGCAAGAGTCAGAGAAGTACAAGGCAAAGCGTATCGAGGGAACAGACAACTGGGAGCTGAAGATCTCCGAAAAGGGGATGAAGCATGGTGATCTCTACAAGATGCATGTCTATTGGAATGGCGGACAAGGAGAGCGTATTCCGGCATGGGCACAAAGAGTGATACAAGACGAGGACACGAAGATTTTCTCCGCCCAGGTGTGGAATCCTGAGACTCCGTATGTATGGAAGAAGAAGATTTTCAAGCCCAACAAGAGCCCTCTTCTCATCTACGAGTGCCATATTGGTATGTCGCAGGATGCGGAGAAGGTGGGCACCTATACCGAGTTCAAGAACAACGTGTTGCCTCGAATCATCAAAGACGGTTACAACTGCATCCAGATAATGGCGATACAGGAGCATCCATACTACGGCTCTTTTGGCTATCATGTAAGCAGTTTCTTCGCCTCATCGAGCAGGTTCGGCACACCGGAGGAATTGAAAGCCCTTATCGACGAGGCACATAGGAATGGAGTGGCGGTGATTATGGATATCGTACACAGTCATGCTGTAAAGAACGAGGTAGAGGGCTTGGGCAATTTGGCAGGCGATCCTAACCAGTTCTTCTATGCGGGCGAGAGGCACGAGCATCCGGCATGGGACAGTTTGTGCTTTGACTATGGCAAGGACGAGGTAATCCACTTTCTGCTCAGCAACTGTAAGTATTGGATGAGGGAGTTCCATTTTGATGGTTTCCGTTTTGATGGCGTCACGTCAATGCTTTATTACAGTCATGGACTTGGTGAGGCGTTCTGTACCTACGATGACTATTTCAACGGCCACCAGGATGACAATGCTATATGCTATCTGACGCTCGCCAACAAGTTGATACACGAGATCAATCCGAATGCTATAACAATCGCCGAAGAGGTGAGCGGCATGCCGGGACTTGCCGCAAAGTTTGAGGATGGCGGTTACGGCTTTGACTATCGTATGGCGATGAACATCCCGGATTATTGGATAAAGATCATCAAGGAATTGCAGGATGAGCAGTGGAAGCCGAGCAGTATATTCTGGGAGGTAAAGAACCGTCGTCCTGACGAGAAGACGATAAGCTATTGTGAGAGTCACGACCAGGCATTAGTAGGCGATAAGACGATAATCTTCCGCCTTATAGATGCCGATATGTACTGGCATTTCAAGAAGGGCGACGAGAATGAGATTGCGCATCGTGGTATAGCACTGCACAAGATGATACGTCTTGTTACAGCATCCACCATCAACGGCGGTTATCTGAATTTCATGGGTAATGAGTTCGGGCATCCGGAGTGGATTGACT
>JAJPZD010000120.1 GCA_021204605.1 Prevotella sp. | reverse complement strand
GACACTGCCTAAAGACTTTGTAGAATACACTAAAAGAATCATGGATACCGATACTTGGCAAGCTCTTTCAGAAGAACTTACCCAAGAACCGCCTGTAAGTATCCATCTTAACCCGATGAAAGAATTTTCTGCCAACCAAAAGATGAACTTTTGCGCTGACAGAGTAGCTTGGTGTAGGGATGGCTATTTCCTTAAGGTACGCCCCAATTTCACTTTCGATCCTCTACTTCATGCTGGTTTGTATTACGTTCAAGAGGCTTCCTCAATGTTTCTTGATCTTGTTTTGAGACAATACGTAAGTAATAATGCGATAACCATGCTCGACCTTTGTGCAGCACCAGGAGGAAAGTCAATAATTGCAAGAGGTATTTTGCCTGAAAACAGTTTACTGATATGCAACGAACCAATAGGAATAAGGGCACAAATCTTGACTGAGAACATTCAGAAATTCGGCAATAAAGATGTCATTGTCACAAACAACTATCCGAAAGATTTACGAAAAAGCGGTATGTTGTTCGACATAATCCTCACTGATGTACCCTGCTCCGGAGAGGGTATGTTCCGCAAGGATGAAAAAGCAATAAATGAATGGAGTATGCGGAATGTTGAAAAATGCAAACGTTTGCAACAGGAGATTGTGACAGACGCATGGCAGTGTCTGAAACCCGGTGGGATACTTATTTACTCCACATGCACATTCAACACTAAGGAAAATGAAGAGAACTTACAATTCATAAAAAACAGCTTAGGTGCGGAAATCCTTCCTGTAAACATCGAAAGCGACTGGAATATAACCGGCTCGCTGCTCCCTGACCTCAATGAACCGGTATATCGTTTCCTGCCAGGTAAGACACGTGGCGAAGGATTGTCCATGGCGGTTTTACGTAAAACCCGCAGCAATAATTCTGACGAGTGCCAGCAAAAAGTCAAAAAAACGAAAAAGAATGTCAAGGACAGTTATGCAAAACAAGAGGTATTTCGTGATTTTAAATGGCTGAAATCTCCTGAAAACTTCGATATCGTAAAGAAAGGGGACTCCTTTATCGCCATACCAAAGACCTGGAGAAATGTTTATGAGATTGCGGAACAGACGTTTAACGTACTCTCAGCAGGCGTGAAACTTGGTGAGACGAAAGGTAAAGACATCGTTCCCTCACATTCATTGGCACTATCGACATCGTTTGACACCACAGCTTTTCATCAAATAGCGTTGGATTACGAACAGGCGATAAGTTATTTGCGCAAGGAAACAATTCCAATTAAAGGAAACACACCTACAGGGTATGTCATTATGACATATAAGGGGCATCCTCTTGGCTTCGGAAAGAATGTGGGCAATCGCATAAACAATCTATATCCTGCCGAATGGCGCATAAGGAGCACCCATATACCCGATGAAAAAAGGGAACTATTTGAGACATGACCCTAACCATTAAAAGGTATAATGCCGTTTAAATCAGTATTCACATACATAGAATAAACATTAAATAAAATATTATGAAACAATATTTAGACCTTTTACAACGCATCACGACAGAAGGCGTAAAAAAACACGACCGCACGGGAACAGGTACAATCAGCATCTTCGGAAATCAGATGCGGTTTAACTTGCAAGACGGCTTCCCCTTGCTGACAACAAAGAAACTCCATCTGAAGTCTATAATATATGAACTCCTGTGGTTTCTGCAAGGAGATACCAACGTGAAATATCTTCAGGAACATGGTGTGAGAATATGGAATGAATGGGCCGACGAGAACGGAGAGTTGGGCCCCATCTATGGTTATCAGTGGCGTTCTTGGCCCGACCACAACGGAGGACATATCGACCAGATAAAAAACATCCTGAACCAAATCAAAAACAACCCCGACTCCCGTAGAATGATTGTCAGTGCCTGGAATGTGGCTGACATTGACTATATGAAACTTCCTCCTTGCCACTGTCTCTTCCAATTTTATGTCGCCGACGGAAAACTGAGCCTGCAACTCTACCAGCGCAGTGCCGATACATTTATCGGAGTACCTTTCAACATCGCCTCTTACGCTTTATTGCTGATGATGGTGGCACAAGTTACTGGTTTGAAACCAGGAGAATTTATCCATACCACAGGAGACACGCACGTTTACCTCAACCACATTGAGCAAGTAAAACTGCAACTCTCCCGAGAACCTCGCCCATTACCTATTATGAAGATTAATCCCGATGTTAAGGATTTATTTGAATTTAAATACGAAGACTTCACATTGGAAAACTACAATCCTTGGCCGCATATTCCTGGTAAGGTGAGCGTGTGATCTTCTTATATAATAGATAATATTTTGGAAATAGCGAGAAATATGAAAATCAGCATTATAGCCGCCGTTGCACAGAATAGGGCAATAGGAAATGAAAACAAACTTCTCTATTGGTTGCCCAATGACCTCAAGAGATTCAAAAATTTAACAACTGGACATACTATAATAATGGGAAGAAAAACTTTTGAGTCGCTCCCCAAAGGTGCACTCCCAAACAGAAGAAACATAGTGTTGAGTCGTAAAAAGCACGACTTCGCCGGTTGCGACTGCTATACTTCTCTTGAAGAAGCCATACAACATTGCACCAACGACGAAGATATTTTCATAATAGGTGGAGCAAGCCTCTATGCGCAAGCCATCAAACTCGCCGACCGCCTGTGCCTTACAGAAATTCACGACACGCCTAAAAAAGCCGACACGTTCTTCCCAACGTATGACAACTGGAAAGTAATAAGCCGTGAAGAACATGGCAAAGATGAAAAACACGATTACGAATACGCCTTTGTGGACTATATAAAGCCATAGAAAGACAACTTTTCAGATGCCTTTCTATGACTTGTCAGTCATCTTTATCATCATCTATCAATTCATCACCTAATGGTGTCTCCGTGATTGGCATCTGCCGCTCAAATGCCGAGTTGAATGAAATTATTGTCTCACTTCGTGACAAATCCAAAGGCTGCAACTTGTCGTGGATGATATTTAGCAGGTGATGATTGTTTTTCGCATATATCTTGATAAACATATCATAGTCGCCTGTAGTGTAATGACACTCCACCACTTCAGGAATCTCCCTCAATGCCTCAATTGCCTTAATGAAATTCTCCGGACTCTTAAGGTTCAAACCTATATAGGCACAAGTCTCATAACCTATTTTCTCTGGGTCAATTATAAACTTTGACCCCTTTATGACACCAAGATGATAAAGTTTTTGGATGCGCTGATGAATTGCCGCTCCACTTACGTTGCAGACACGTGCAACCTCTAAGAATGGTACTCGTGCATCTTCTGCTATAAGACGAAGTATTTTCCTATCTAAGGAATCTAAACTATGATGTGCCATTTGATATTTGTTTTTCCTTTGCAAAGATATGAAAAAAACATTATCAAAACAACAAGCCAATAACAAAAAACAAGATTTTGTATCAAATTAAAACATTTTCTAACAACAATGTTTCATTTTTTACTCTTTTGGATGGCTGAATAGTTTACACGCATTACACCAGCCTGCGTAAGTGCCTCTTTCACATCACTTATAATGCCCATCTCAGTATCACGGTCTGCCTTTACCGACACACTCATTATCTGCAAATCCTCTGGCGACATCCTCTCTCGCTCCTCCGTAACATAGTCAACTAACATCGACATATCGGCAAACTTGTCATTTATCTGAATGTGTGTGTCTGATTCTCCTGCACCTTGTGTCCTATCTATCGGTTTACCTATATAAATATAAGTAACGGCAGACTTTCTCGTAAGTTTGGTAAGCTCTGTTCCCTCCGGCACACGGTACCTTACCTTCAATGTCACCTCTCTCATGTGGGTAACAGCCATAAAGAAAAACAGTACCACAAATATCAAGTCGGGCAGGGTGGCTGTGGTTAGCGTTGGCACATCTCGCTTTGTGCGCCTGATAAGTGTCATCTTCCGCCCTCCTTCCAATTAGTCGTCTCCGTTATCCTTTGAGGATAATAAGCCCTGACCTGCTCACGCTGTTCCGGAGTACAAAGAGCATAATCCCTACCGAAAGCCTTTCTCGCATATCCATTCCTTAACGTGTTGTATGCGGCAGCAAGTTCATTCTGAACATTAAAATATGCAACGTATGGAGCTTTACTGTCAATATCAATGACTATTACATGCTTCTTACGGTCGGAAACATTGCTTATAAAATCAATTGTCTTTGAACGCAACTTACTCTCATCCAATGGCGCATCATCTTCCAATAACTCGCCAGATGAAGTTATCCGAAGATTCATCACATTGCGTTTCTCAATATCCGTAATATTCTGCCGCTCCGTAGTTTCTGGCGTGGGTAACTGCCGCATAAGTCCCTTATCAACGTCCATTGAAGTCATTACAAGGAAAGACACCAACAATATGAATGATATGTCAGCCGTGGATGTAGTGTTAATACCCGGTAATTTGCGCCCTTTATGCTTTAAAATCATTGTCCCCCGTTTTTACATTCAGAAAACCACTCTATTTATTTAATCTGATTTTCCTACTATAACCCGATACGCCAAATAATACACCAAGAACAGCCACTACCAACATCACAATAATAGTGTTGATAAACATATCAGTGCTTTTTAACCAGAACACTTGAGCAAACTCCACTCCATTTACATACACAGGCTGAGACGAGCCTAACAAGAAGGTAAGAATCATGCAGCACAAAAGCAAAGCCACCGTACACCATAGAATTTTTGATTCGGGGATGTTGTTGATAACATTCGCACTCTTGTCCCTCCGCTTTATTGAACGGACCACCGAATAGGCCATAATCGACAAGGCCGCGGCAATGAGAAAATATACGAATAACAATACAGCATCCGTCAACAACGGCGCATTGAAACTCGGATCTTCACTATATGGCTTGTCAAATCCGATAATGAAAAACGCTCCAAACAGCAATACTGTAATGGCAATGAGTATATACAGAACACGTATGGACACATGCTCCGCCTTCATCCTTCTTATATATTGCAAGAAACGCATTATCGTGTAAGTTTGTATTTCATTATCGTATCAAGCAACGAAATCGCCGACTCCTCCATCTGACTTGTCAAATGCTCTATTTTGGAGAGGATATAATTATAGAATACCTGAAGCACAAGGGCGGAAATGATACCGAAAATCGTTGTTATCAACGCCACTTTCATACCGGCGGCGACAATAGTAGGACTGATGTCTCCCGCCATTTGTATCTGCTCAAAAGCCATCACCATACCTATCACAGTACCGAGAAACCCCAACGACGGCGCCATTGCGATAAACAATGTTATCCAAGAACAGCCCTTCTCAAGATTAGCCGACTGTACAGAACCGTATGACGTGATACTGCGCTCTATGTCGTCTATCGACTCTTCAATACGTAAAATTCCCTGATAACATATCGAGGCGACAGGACCTCTTGTGTCCCTGCAAATATCCTTCGCACCTTCTATGTTGCCTTCCATTATAAGAACCTCGATATCTGACATCAGTTTCTTGGCATTGATCTCCGACAAGGTAAGATATATTATCCTCTCTATACAGAACGCAAGACCAAGCACCAAAATCAACGCAACCAATGACATAAACCCGGCATTTCCCTCTATAAACTTGGTTTTCAACCCTTTATGGAAACCTGTGCTCTCAATAGGTGCGAGTTCGTCATCCAAATCCACAAGGTCATCAAGTGCAAGCGAATCAGGGATGTTGGCGATATCCATAGTATCTATCGCAGCATCCTCAGCAACAGAACTGTCAGCAGTCTCTACCGTTTGACTCTTAGGGGCTGACTTACCGTCATCCTGTGCAAGCAAAAAACTACTTTGGAAAAATACGAGGAACAATATTATTGCTGTCTTTGCAATCGGGTTATTCATGTCCTACAATGGATTTATATAGAAATATCGGGGCAACCTCAATCGCCCCAAAACTTCAAATAGATTTAAAATAAGCGGAAAGAGGGGGATTCGAACCCCCGAAGCGCTTTTGACGCTTACACGCTTTCC
>JAJPZD010000234.1 GCA_021204605.1 Prevotella sp. | reverse complement strand
CTATGGGCATTCTCATCAAATCCATCCTTGTATTCCTCATTGCCGTAATCATTGAAAGTGCAGTCGTATGGAGGGTCAAGAAAAACGAAATCATCCCCCTTACACATATTGAATATCTCACTGTAATCACAATTATAAATCTCTGCACGCTGCAATAACCGGCTATGAGATAGAGATACGTTGCTCGTATTCAGGTTCTTATATCTTCCAAAAGGCACATTGAACTCGCCCTTGGCATTATAGCGTATCATCCCCGAATACGCAGTTTTGTTGATATAGTAGTATAACGTCGCATCTGAATAACGCTTTTCTTCTAAATTGTTGAACATTGAGCGTAATTCATAGTACAGACCCTCATTCTTATCTTCAACCCGTTCTGTTGGTGTAAGAGCTTTCAAATGGTCGAATTCTGCCCTATTAGAAGAATACAGTTTTTCAATAGAATCCAATTCTTCCCTGACTTTAACGAAATCATCCCTCACGCCCCGATAGAAATTCATCAAAGGGGTATTGATATCATTTATAATGGCTCGTCTAGGTTCCAAATGGAAAAAGAGCGCACCGCCCCCAAAGAAAGGCTCAACGTACCTTCCTGCAAAACGTGGAATATGCCACATTATATTTGGTATCTCGGTTGACTTTCCCCCTCTGTATTTTATAATCGGTTTCATGTAAACGATTTTGTATCTTTGCAAAGATATTAAATTTCAAGCATAATTTCCTAAAAGCACTTGGTTATTTGTGAAAATTAATAAAATCGTCCTTTTTAGAAAAGATTTTTGTACAAAAGCAATTTTGTTGTCTAAATTATTTCTTTTATCAAAAATTATTTGTACTTTTGAGAAAGAAAAGGTTAATCAATAACTGAATTGTCTATAAAGTCTATACGGTTTTTCAATGACCGGGATGTACGCGCTGTTTGGGATGATGAGAACAACTGCTGGTTGTTTTCGGCAATAGATATCGTGCGGGCCATTAACAATGAAGCTGATTATAACAGGGCGGGCAGTTATTGGCGTTGGCTGAAAAGGAAATTCAAACAACAGAATATTCAAGTCGTGAGTGCCACTCACGGGTTCAAATGCGAGGCTCCTGACGGAAAGATGAGGAAAGCCGACTGATTGACAATTCCCGCTTTAATCCAAATTAAAAAAATTATCACGAATGGCACACCCATTATTTGACAGGATACAAGAGATAGCGCAACTTATCAGCAAGGCAAAGCCCGATGTATTGGTAAAGTTGTTGCACGAGACCCTTGAGGCGGCATGCCATGAGGCACTCCGTGATGGGAGTCAGGAATACGGCGGCCTGTTCGCCAAGGTCAACACCCTCTGCAATAAGCACAACATATCGGTATCCGACAGGATAGCGATACACACAATGCGGCGCAACTCCAACAGCACTGACAGGTATGACGAGGAGGATTTCCCCTACGACCTGCGTGCTCTCAGCATATTCGTATCCGCCATTACAGGGGAGGCCATTCCCGACTTTCTGCTGAAACACCTGCCAAAGGGCAACCGCCCCTATGCGAAGACAGAGGGGCTTGACGTAAGATACATCAGGTGCATAGTAAACAAAAAAGACAACAATTACATCTATGTTACGTCAGAGAGAGGCCTTGACAAAGAGCAGCTTGCCGTTGACTGTTCCGCCAGTCACCTCAACTATATAATGAAGTTGGCAAAAGGGGGGATGCAGATGAACCTGCTTGACAGCAAGATAGATGACACAAAGGAAGGCATAAAGGTTGCCGTGCCTCGACTTGTCGTCGTCGAGCCCGACTACCTCATTGACATCAGTTCCATAGCCTCTTGTTTCAAGGAATACGGGCACCACGCTCTCAACTATACCATAGAGCGGTTAGCTCAAAAGACGAACTCCTTCGCCACCTTGTTGGGAGGATTTGCCGGCAGTGCGCTTGATGGGATGGTGAACCATGAGGAGGATTTCGACTTTGGCAGGACGATGCGTGAGAGTTTCAAGGAAAAGGCTCTCGAATACTGCACCTGCTCCGACCTCAACGGCGATAAGTTCAAGTTGGAAGCCACTAACCAGGCGAACAACATCCGTGAGGCCGTCGATACGATGTTCGGCGTGTATGACAGGAGAAAGACAATATTGGAGCCATCTTTCGTCTGCGAACGACTCGGACTGCAAGGGCGTGTTGACCTGATGACAACCGACCTGCGGCTGCTCATAGAACAGAAGTCCGGGCGCAACTACAACATAGAGACAGGGCGCAAGGGCAATCATGGCAGCACCCAATTAGAGCCCCACTACGTGCAGTTGCTGCTCTATTATGCTGTATTGAGATACAATTTCAACCTTAACCACGACAAGACAAACATCAAACTGCTCTACTCCAAATACCCTCCATACCAAGGTCTCATAGAAGTGGCTTTTTACCAGCAACTGTTCTATGAAGCCATGAAAGTGAGAAACCAGATAGTGGCTACCGACATAAAGATAGCGGAGGAAGGATTCTGTTTCGTACTCCCACACCTCACTCCCGATGTGTTGAACACCGAAAAGACCACCTCAAACCTGTATATCCGTTTCCAACTGCCCCAGATAGAGGCGGTAACAGAGCCATTGCAAAATCTCACGACATTGGAGCATGACTATTTCTGCAGGATGATGACGTTCATCTATAGAGAGCGGCTGATATCCAAGGTAGGAGCACAAGAGGGGGTGAACAGCTGTATGGCTGACCTGTGGAACATGCCCATCGCAGAGAAATTGGAGACAGGGAATATCTACTTAGGACTGACGATAAAGAAAAGGGAGAAGACTGACGGTGGGAACGCCTTCAATATCATCACCCTGAGCGTTCCCAAACAGGGAGGCGGCTTCCTGCCGAATTTCCGACGTGGAGACATGATTTTCCTCTACCAGTACCAGCGAGACTCCGAACCAGACGTGCGCAGGAGCATACTCTACAAGGGTAATATCAAGGAGATACGCTCTTCGGAACTCGTCGTGGCTCTGATGAACGGGCAGCAGAACCCTGATATATTCAAAGTACAGAATGGCATTACCAACGAGCTGTATGCCGTGGAGCACGCAGGATCGGATATGTCATGGAGCAGTGCGGTGAGAGGGCTACACGAACTGATGACGGCACCCGCACACCGCAAAGAACTGCTTTTCGGAAAGCGGCAACCAGAAAGAGACGGCGCGGCAACGCTTACACGCCAGTATGATGGGGGTTACAACGACATATTGCAGAAGGCAAAGCAGGCAAAAGATTATTTCCTGCTTATCGGCCCGCCTGGAACAGGCAAGACATCCATGGCATTGAAGTTCTTGGTTGAGGAGGAGCTGTCATCAGGCAACGGCTCAATATTGCTCATGGCATACACCAACAGAGCCGTTGACGAGATTTGCTCAATGTTGGAAAGCGCAGACCTTGACTATATCCGCCTCGGCAATGAATACAGTGCCGACCCTTGTTTCAAGGCACGCCTGCTCTCGGAAATAGCCAAAGATTGTCCCAAGTTGGAAGACACTAAGAAACGGATAATGACTACACGGATAATCACCGGCACCACGTCAACGCTCATGGCACGACCGTTCATCTTCGACATAAAGAGTTTCTCTCTCGCCATAATCGACGAGGCATCGCAGATACTTGAGCCCAACATCGTGGGACTGCTTGCCGTTCACCGCATGAGCCAGGAAGGTGATGACAAATGCGGCATCGGGCGGTTCATAATGATAGGCGACCACAAGCAACTGCCCGCCGTGGTGCAGCAAAGCGAGAAGGTGTCATCAGTAAGCAGCGACCTTTTGACTGGTATCGGCTTGGACAACTGCCGCAACTCCCTTTTCGAACGACTGCTCCGCATAGAACGCAAAGCCGGCAGAGGGGAGTTCTTAGGCGTGCTCAACCGTTACGGCAGGATGCACCCCGAAGTGGCGGAGTTTCCTAATCAGATGTTCTACTCCAACGAGCGACTCGTGCCTGTCCACCTGCGCCACCAGGAAGAGAGAGTGATCAGCTATGCCGACATAGGAAAGACAGATACCCTTGTTGCCCTATTGAGAACCCATAGAATGATTTTTATCCCATCACGTCTGTGCCGCCGTCCCGACATCTCCGACAAGGTGAACACCGACGAGGCTGCAATCGTTGCCCAACTGCTGTACAGGCTTAGACTGATGTCAGGTGACAGTTTCGACCCCAGCAAGAGTGTGGGAGTAATCGTGCCCTACCGCAACCAGATAGCTATGATACGCCAGGAGGTAGAGAAACTCGGTATGGAAGAACTTGAAAACGTCTCCATTGATACGGTGGAGAGATACCAGGGCAGCCAGCGCGACGTGATAATCTATTCGTTCACAGTGCAGAACACGTGGCAGTTGGACTTCCTCACCGCCAACTGTTTTATGGATGAGGGACATATCATCGACCGGAAGCTCAACGTGGCGATGACAAGGGCACGCTGCCAGATGATAATGACCGGCAACGAAACGGTGCTGTCAACAAACGACATCTTCCACTATATGATAGAATATATAAGAAGCAAGGGTGGTATGGTGGAAAGAAAGGAGTGTGTATAAGATAACAGAAAGCGGAACTCCTGTGGAATTTCCGCTTTTCTGAAACTATTCTTATCTTTATTTTTGAGCCTCTTGTCGGATTCGAACCAACGACCCCGAGATTACAAATCACGTGCTCTGGCCAACTGAGCTAAAGAGGCGGGGTGGGCAAGCTACTTACATCGCATCGCTACAACCAACTACCTTTGCTACGTTCCCGTCCTGGAGGATTCGAAGGGAGCTGACCGTGCAAGACTTACCCATTTGCGGGTGCAAAGATAGGAATTATAAATGAAAAAGAAAAATGAAAAATGAAAAAAATGAAAAATACAAGAATAAAGTCCTCAGTAAAATGGGACCCTACATAGGATGAAACATGGATGAAACGAGGGTACAAAGCTCTCCCCTTCAGGGGGAAGTTGAAGGGGGCTTCTACAACAGCAGCCGTGTGCTTTCATCACTGGAAACACACGGCTTTCTAATCTTATGGTTGTTTTATACTATTGGTTAAACAAAAAGCAGTCTAACCAACCTTATCCAGTCCTCACGGATTAGATTTTCGGACCGGCGGCAACAAGTGCCTTTCCAGCCTCATTGCCTTCGTATTTCTTGAAATTCTTTATGAAACGACCCGCGAGGTCCTTTGCCTTCTCTTCCCACTGTGAAGCCTCGGCGTATGTGTCGCGAGGATCAAGGATATTAGGATCAACACCTGGCAACTCCGTGGGCACCTCGAAATTGAACATCGGGATGCTCTTTGTAGGTGCCGTATTGATCGATCCGTCGAGTATCGCATCAATGATACCACGTGTATCACGGATAGAGATACGCTTGCCGGAGCCATTCCAGCCCGTATTTACAAGGTAAGCCTTGGCACCGCTCTTCTCCATTCTCTTCACTAATTCCTCAGCATACTTGGTAGGTTGCAGTTCAAGGAAGGCCTGACCGAAGCAGGCAGAGAAAGTAGGTGTCGGCTCGGTGATACCACGCTCCGTACCTGCCAGCTTAGCCGTAAAACCAGAGAGGAAATAATATTTCGTCTGCTCCGGAGTAAGGATAGAAACAGGAGGCAGTACGCCGAAAGCATCGGCAGACAGGAAAATCACCTGGTTTGCTGCAGGAGCGGCGGAAACAGGGCGCACGATGTTGTCGATATGGTCAATAGGATAAGAGACGCGGGTATTCTCCGTTACACTCTTGTCGTTAAAGTCGATCTTTCCGTTCTCGTCAACCGTTACGTTCTCAAGGAGAGCGTTGCGGCGGATAGCGTTGTAGATGTCAGGCTCTGACTCCTTGTCAAGGTTGATGACCTTGGCATAGCAGCCGCCCTCAAAGTTGAACACACCATTGTCGTCCCAGCCGTGCTCGTCATCTCCGATAAGCAGACGTTTGGGGTCAGTGGAAAGAGTGGTCTTGCCTGTACCTGAGAGGCCGAAGAAGATTGCGGTGTTCTTGCCCTCCATATCACAGTTGGCTGAGCAGTGCATGGAGGCGATGCCCTTCAACGGGAGGAAATAGTTCATCATAGAGAACATACCCTTCTTCATCTCAC
>JAJPZD010000061.1 GCA_021204605.1 Prevotella sp. | reverse complement strand
AGATAATACTATGGGAGGTATTCTTGAATTTATACAGCAAGAAGGAAAAGGTAAATACCTTTGCTACAAAACGCAAAAAATGTCATTAGATACAAACACTAACGACATTTTGTCATATGATGATAAATCTTCAATTCAAATGTATGGTTCTAAATTTGCTGAAAGTAATCAGAAACGTGTACCTACCGTAGATATTAGTCAAAGAATTATAAATACTATCCAGACTCCTATTTTTAGTTTCTTTCTTGACGGTTCGCGCCATATCTATAAAGTGGATGATATAGCTATAGGTAATCATATTTTCCCTTTTTTAGCTGGACAAATCATTGTTGGTTGCTGTGAACGAAGAAATCGTGATATATTCAAGAAAGCCGAATTACGCCATAAGTTGGTTCTATCATTACCATCAGATTTTAATGTTGATGATGACGAAAATTATTGTCGCTTATTCTTGGAAAAAATAAATGCTCATATATCACAATTGCCATTCATCTCTAATTCTGGTATTCATTTCGATGATATATTATTGTATGAAACAGATGGAATGGATAAAAATGAAAAAGGTAAAAATGGACTTATAAACCGTGGAACAGCTCGTATACAAACAGTAATGACTGATGAAGAACAATATCTTGTCTCATATTTGTGTAAACATAATCGTTTGGATGATGAACATTGGCTTATTAAAGATGGCTCATTAGAATATACACCTTCTGAAAGATTGAAAGATGAGGAATGGCTCAAAATGCGTAACAATTACAAGTATGTTGTTGGTGTATCCAAACAGTTTAATCCTGATCTTATTTCTGATTTTGAGAAGAATAGACTTTCAAAAACTATTGCATCTCTTAAACCTTTTCAACGTACAAAGGTTTATAGATATCATACAGATCAATGTCAAGTTGATTTTGCAATATGGTATTTGCGTTTGAGGAACAGTAATTTTCGTGAAACCCATTTTTCTGATGTTGTTAAATGTGAAATGATTTTGCCTCCTGAAAGAGATTTTATAGAATCAGAAGAAATTGATATAATTTGTGCTAATCTAATAAGAGAAGCCTATCCTGTTTGTTATGGAAGTGACACAAGATGGGCTAATCATATTTATCCTGTTTTTCTTACAGAAAAATTCTGTAAATCTAATTACATTGATAATAACATAATTCTCAAACTATTCTAATGAAAAAAATAATAGGTAAAGTTTCGGCTACAGAAAATTGTCCTTCTACAATAGACGAATTCTATTTTTGGACAGACAAAAAGCAATTGCTTAGCCCTTTTGATGTTATAAAAGTTGAACATGAGAACTCATCTATTACTTATGGTATTGTTGAGGAAATAAACCATGTTACAGATGCACCCAGCCATTTTACGAGTTATATATCAAGTGATTTCGGTGATATAAGCGAAAACATTGGTAATATGAATCGACTTGGTATGAATTACGTTAAAGCAAGGGTGATTTGCAATACTGAAAATATTTATACTCCCGTATTGGACAGTCGTCAAGTTTCTTTATGTGACGAAGATGATGTAAGAACAGCTTTAGGATTAACAGAAGAAGAAATCAAGAATCCCTTAGTTTGCGGCTATTTGGAAATGTATAAAGGAGAATATGCAATTAAGGTCAAGGTTATTTTAAATTCTCATTTTTTGATTGGACCAGATGGCGCCCACATTAATATCTCCGGAATATCTGGATTGGCGGCTAAAACATCATATTCAATGTTTCTTCTTAATGCTATTCAACAAAAATTCCATTTACAATCAGGAGAAACCGTTGCCTTTGTTTTATTTAATGTAAAGGGACGTGATTTAATGGCTATTGACGAACCGAATCCAGAACTTTCAATAAATGAAAAACAAATATATAAAGAATTAGGCCTACAAGTTAATCCATTTCAGAATGTCAGATATTATTATCCTTATGGCAAAAATGATAATCTTCAAACTTATGCAGACCCTGATGACATAAAAAAACAAAAAAAGAGGAATATTGCATACACTTATAAATACAGTTATGAACATTCTTCAGATATGATAGACTTACTCCTTGCAAATGAAGATGATAGTACAGGGACATTAGAATCTTGTGTGAATTATATTATTAATGGTGAAGGAGATTTTAATGGAATAGACAAATGGAGGACACTTGTTGCTAAAATAGATGAATGTACAAAAACAGGCTCATCTGGAGGACATAAAAACGAAATACAGGTTGCAAGTTGGAGAAAATTTAAAAGATGTGTAAATAAAGCCATAAATAATGATATATTCTCAAATACGGTAACTGATAATGAAGTTGAACTTCCACAAGAGATTGCAAACCATCTTAAACAAGGAGAGGTTATGGTAGTAGATATTGCACGTCTTGACGATAACTCTCAAAGTTTTGTTTTCGGTTCGGTTACAAGAGCAATATATGATCTTAAACTAGGTGCTTCTCGTGATAATATACCTGATAAAGTAATCATTTTTGTTGATGAGCTTAACAAATATGCATCTAGTGATACGCCGAAAAATTCACCAATTCTTAAACAAATATTGGATATCACAGAACGAGGCAGGTCATTGGGTATAATTCTTTTTTCAGTAGAGCAATTTAGGAGTGCTATACACGAAAGAGTTAAAGGAAATTGCGCAACATCTGCTTATGGAAGGACTAATGCGATAGAAATTTCTAAACCAGATTATCGTTATATTCCTAAAGCATATCAAAATATGCTAACAAGATTATCGCCAGGTGAATACCTTATTTCAAATCCTGCTTTGCGTTCACTGGTAAATATTCGTTTCCCTCGTCCTCTTTACAAACAATTCCCTAACGGTTAATATGGAAAACTTTAAAGCAAAAACAGGAAAACATCTCATAGAGATACTAATGTTCTCAATGTATAATGATCAACGTATTATATATAGGGAATATATTCAGAATGCTTATGATGCAATAAATAGTGCTGTAAAAGAAGGTATTCTTTCTCAAATAAAAGATGGTGTTGTTGATGTCAGGATTAATAAAGATGCTCAACAAATTATCATTCGTGATAATGGTATAGGTATTAAGGCATCTGAAGTTGCGGAAAAATTGCTCAATATTGCAGATTCTCATAAAGATGGCATTTCTTCTGCTGGACAATATGGGATAGGGCGATTTGCAGGAGCAGGCTATTGCCGCTGGCTTAAATTTAAGACGTCTGCAATTGGTGAAAATATAGCTTCCGTTATTTCTTTTGATGTAGATCTTGCTAACCAAATAATAAATGACGAGGAAGATTCTTCTTCTGCAACCGAGATAATTGATCTTATTACCAAAATGGAAACAGTGAGGGAAAAAGAGGAAGAACATTATTTTGAGGTTACCTTAGAAGGTGTTAATCCTGAATACCATGATTTACTGAATTCCGATGTTATTAAAGATTATCTTAAAGAGGTTGCCCCGATTGATTATTCCATGCCATTTAAGAACGTAATTTTTACTCCTAGTATCGAGAAAGCTACAGAAAATATTTTTGTAGATTTATACCATAAAATTGGTATTGTGAATGTATTTATTAATGGTTCGGGAACAATACGTAAGCGTTATAATTTAGAAATAGAAGGTACAGGAGACGAGATAGATTCTCTTGAATTCTTCAAAATAGATAATGATAAAGACTCTCTATTAGCGTGGGGATGGTATGCGGTAACTCCTTTTACCAAACAAATCCCAAATAGTGATCCCAATAGAGGCATTAGGCTAAGAAAACATAATATCCAGTTAGGAACTTCAGATCTTCTAAACAAATATTTTAGTGAAACACGAGGTAATAATTATTTTTATGGAGAAATTTTTGCAATACATCCAAATCTTCGCCCTAATAGCGACAGGAGTGGATTGGCACCCACACCAGAATCGGAACTGTTGTTCAATAAATTGAGACTGACTTTTCAATATCTACACAGTCTTTATAAAATAGCTAACGAAGCAAAAAATGCCGTAAAGAAAATTTCTCTTGCCGTTGATAAATTTGAATCTGGAATAGAAAATGACAAAAAACATATTCAGTCTGAAATAGATTCAGCAGAATCTGAATTAAGGAAAATTGAAAACAAATCTAATGCACAATCTAATGTAGCTAAAAAGGTTATTAAATTACATAAAAAGAAGGCGCAAGAAAAAAAGAAAGATTTATCTTCGACAAAAAGGAATAATGCCTATACGTCTCTAGACAAATCAGAAAAAGATGTTCTTAGTGATAATAAAAGCATTCCACCACAAACAAAAGATATTTATGCAACATTAAAAGAAAAGTATACAGAAAAAGAAATAATGCTTATTAGAAGGGCTTTTACATACATGACTCTTGATTGTCCCGATTCAAATAAAGAATTATTGGAACAATTGAAAATGCGTGCTATAAAAAAACTAAGTGAGTTATGAGTCAAAGAAAGGTACTTCTCATTGAGCCTAATTATTCCAACAAGTATCCTCCTATAGGACTAATGAAAATGGCTACCTATTTCCGAAATAGGGGGGATGAGATAGTTTTTTATAAAGGCGATTTAAAAAATTTCGTAATTGAAAGAATTACAAAACAATGTATATCCAAGTGTATGGATATAGCGTCGGACATTGAATGGGATTCATATTATTCGGCAATATATTCATTTATACGAACCCGAAAAAATGCTTTTCTAAAACTGATAGATTTTTCGTCATCTCAATACGATTTACTTTTGAATGGTATAATCCAAGATGCAAAAAATTATTATTGGAAAGAGGAGTGGAAAAAACATCCCGAATGGGATTTTGTTGGTGTTACTACACTTTTTACTTTTTATTGGGATATCACCATCAAAACTATTAATTTTGCTAAATTATTAGTTAAACCTGACGGCAGGTTGATGATAGGTGGTATATTAGCATCAATACAGCCATTAGAAATAGAAAAAGCTACAGGTATTAAGCCTTATGTTGGTGTTTTGAACACTCCTGGTGAAATTGATAGTGATGATAGTCAAATAATTGATGAATTACCATTAGATTATTCCATTTTGGACGAAATAGATTATGAGTATCCATTGTCAAATGCCTATTATGGTTATACATCACGAGGTTGTATTCGACACTGTCCTTTCTGTGCCGTATCAATAATAGAGCCTGATTTTAAACCTTATATACCTTTACAAAAACGTATTGAAATAATTAAAGAAAATTATGGTGAACAGAAAGACTTGTTATTGATGGATAATAATATACTTGCTTCTCCTAATTTTAAACAAATTGTAGATGAAATAATTTCCTGTGGTTTTGAAAAAGGTGGAAAATATATTCAACCTAATTTTTTTGACAAAGCTTTTGAAAATCTTGCAAAAGGAATAAATGATAGAGCGTACCGAAAAAGATGTTACAAAGAAATCATTAAACTTTACGAGCGGCTTAAAGGTAAGTCAGAAGATGCATATATCGTTTATCATGCGATGGATAATTATAAAATTAAGAATATTGAAACAGTAGCCAAAGAAGATTTGTTAAAAATATATCCAATTCTTAAGCCAATATTTGAAAAACATTTTCATCCCACACCGAGACAACGATATGTAGATTTTAATCAAGGAGTAGATGCGAGATTATTTAATGAGTATAATGTGAAATTGCTCGCCTCTATAGCAATCAGACCTTTGCGAATTGCTTTTGATGATTTAAAATCACGCCCAGCATACGAAAAGGCAGTAAGATTGTCAGTAAAATCAGGGATTAAAGATTTCTCTAATTATCTTCTTTATAACTATAAAGATAAACCCGAGGAACTTTATGAACGTTTAAGAATTAATGTTGATTTATGTGAGGAATTGTGTGTAAACATATATTCATTCCCGATGAAATACCATCCTGTTCATAGTGAGCTTAAAGATGGTATTGATTATTCTCACAATAGAGATTATATCGGTAAACATTGGAATCGAAAATATATTCGTGCTGTTCAAACAATTCTTAATAGTACAAAAGGTAAAGTCGGTAAAGGAACCTCTTTTTTTGAAGAAGCCTTTGGTAAAGATTTAGTTGAGTTTAGAGAACTTTTGGAAATGCCTGAAACTTTCATTTTATATCGTTTCTTTTTCAAATGGTTAGATAGTGTTGAGGAATTTGGTACTGAACATTGGAGAAATTGTTGGAGAAAATGTATGGCTACTTTTGATGAACAAACTAAAAACGACATACTCAATATCATTCATTCTAACAATTTTGAAGATGAAAGAATAAATAACTTTGAGCAGCCTATTATCAAGGAATTATTTTCATATTATTCTAGTCATAGAAACGACATAGAAAAACCAAATACCAAATTGTATAAACTTAAACAGATATATGACAAAAACCCAACAATAACATTAAAACGCAAAAAAAGAAAATGAATATATACATAGACTCATCTATTGAAGAACTTAACGAACTTGGTATATTATCAAAGAAAGGGTGTGTAAATTAAACTGTGTCAAGGTATAAATCTCTGTATTTGATGTTCCCCCCGCAGGGGAGACGGCCTGGCAAAGTTACAACAATACAAACCTGTCTCCAAATTTTATCGCCAATTGTTGCGAGATAATACCCCAGTTGTTCAGTGGCATGGTCCATTTCTTGCGTATGTTGCGGTATGCAAGGTAAACGAGTTTCTCCAGTGCGGTGTCGTTGGGGAACACGCCCTTGTTCTTCGTCACTTTCCTGAGCTGGCGGTGATACCCCTCAACGGCATTGGTCGTATATATCATGCGGCGTATCTCGGGGTGAACTGGAAGTAGCCCGTGAGGTTCTCCCAGTTGTCGAGCCAGGACTTGATGACAATTGGATATCTCTCGCCCCATTTCTCCTCAAGACTGACGAATTCTGTCTCGGCAGACTCCCTGCTCACTGCCCCGTACACCTTTTTCAGATCCTTTATAACCTAAAAAAGGTTTCCCAATCGGAAAACCTTTTTATATTTCCTGTCTTTATCGACAGAAAAGCTGTTATTTCTTGCTTGCGACTGGCTTCCTCCTATCACGGATGCGGGCTTTCTTACCTGTGAGTTTACGCAGATAATACAGCTTGGCACGGCGAACCTTACCCCACTTGTTGACCTCGATGCTGTCAATGTTCGGAGACTCGATAGGGAAGATACGCTCCACACCTACGGTACCCGACATCTTGCGCACCGTGAAACGTTTCTTGTCACCATGGCCCGAAATGCGGATCACCACGCCACGGTAGAGCTGGATACGCTCCTTTGTACCCTCTATAATCTTGTAAGCGACTGTTATAGTGTCACCTGGCCTGAACACCGGGAATTTCTTGCCGGTTGCAAATGCTTCTTCAGCAACTTTAATTAAATCCATTTTATCTGATAATTAAATTGTTCATTTGTCCCAACGCAACATAACGAGGCAACACTTCTTCCTGTCATCGGTTACGCCGAAAGCGGTTGCAAAGGTAATACATTTTCATCTCACCACCAAGCATAACATGATTTTTTTGCTTTTTTCTTTGTACACTTTTCGTTTTTAACTAACTTTGCAACAGTGTTTAATGAAATTTCCTGTGCACCCACAAGAAGTGTAAACAGTTTTTTTTATTATGAAAAATATACATGTTACAGGAGTAATCGCAACTGCCTTGCTGACTTTGACCTCATGCTCTTCGCAGTATCAGGTTTCTGGGGTCAACAGGACAAGAATACTCATAGATGCAAGATATGATGCCACCTCCGACGACGACATCACAGCGTTCATGCAGCCCTACAAACAGAGGGTGGACAGCATAATGGGACCTGTCGTGGGGCACGCTGCAAAGTACATGGCGGCAGAGAGACCCGAGAGCACGCTGTCGAACCTGCTTGCCGACATATTGGTGTGGAGCGGCAAATTCTATAATGAGCAACCCGTGTTCGCCGTTTACAACATGGGGGGAATGCGTGCCGCACTTGCCGAGGGTGATATAACCTACGGAGACGTGCTTGACGTCGCACCCTTCGAGAACAAAATCTGTTTTGTAACCCTTCATGGAGACAAGGTCCTCGAACTGTTCCGCCAGATAGCCTCTGTGGGAGGCGAGGCGGTAAGCCATGGCGTTGAGATAGTTATCGGGCAAGGCGGCAGTGTCGTGTCTGCACGTCTGAACGGGGAGGAGATAGACAAGGATGCCGATTACCGTGTCGCCACTATCGACTATGTGGCGCAGGGCAACGACAGGCTGGAGGCGTTCAAGAGTTCCACCGACATCAACTCGCCGGAGAACGAGGAGAACAACGTGCGCTACATAATAGTGAAATACATGCAGGAAAAAACGGCGGAGGGCAAGCTTGTTGACGCCGGGATAGAAGGCAGGATTAAATACGAGAGCAGATGAGACACATAATAATAACATTGACGATAGCCTTGACACTGACCTTGAATGTCGTTGCCAAGAAGAAACAGATAGTGATACTGCACACCAACGATACGCACAGTTGCATTTACCCCCTCAACCCCACACTTGCCGACACCCTTTTAGCCGGCAGGGGCGGGTATATACGCAGGGCAGAGATGATAAAAATGCAGAGAACAGAATATCCTAACCTGCTGCTCATCGACAGTGGTGATTTCTCACAGGGCTCTCCTTATTATACAATGTACAAGGGTGATGTGGAAATAGGCCTGATGAACAAAATGGGGTATGATGTCGCCACCATCGGCAACCATGAGTTTGACTTCGGCGTGGACAACATGGCGAGGCTGTTCAAGGAGGCTGAGTTCCCGATAGTGTGCGCCAACTACGACTTCACGGGAACAGCCCTTGAGGAAATAGTGAAACCATACACCATAATAAAGCGTAACCATCTGAAAATTGGCGTGTTTGGCATCTCCCCACAGTTGGAGGGCCTCGTGTTCGCCAAGACCTGCGAGGGCGTGAACTACAACGACCCGATAAAGGCAGCCAACGAGGTGGCTGACTTGTTGAAAAACAAGGAGAAATGCGACCTCGTGATCTGCATTTCACACCTGGGCTGGAACGTGGGCGGCATAGACGACAACATGATGATGGCACAGACGAGGAATATCGACATAGTGCTTGGCGGACACTCACATACTTATTTGCAGACCATTCAATACGTGAAAAATCTTGACGGTAAGGAAATACCTAATGACCAGAATGGAAAAAGCGGTATCTTCGTCGGCAAGATAATCCTTGACTTAGACAAGGCGAGGAAATAAGACAACCCTTTTTTAAAACGGAATGTAATAACAGGGGCAACAAGACGTTATTATAAGTACGATGAGAAAACTGCTTTCCATAATCATCTTCCTTGCCATTGCTCTCCAAGCGCATGCACAGTACAACGACAAGGTGCAGAACAAACCGTATATCGACCTGCGCCCCTTCCATTTCGGCGTTATTGTCGGCATGCACCTGCAGGACCTGGAACTGATGAACGTGGGGCCTCAGATCATTACAAGTGATGACGGCACCACCGTGGAAAAGGTCATAACATGCGACCAAGACAGATGGGACCCGGGATTCACCGTCGGCGTGCTCGGCGAGTGCCGCCTTAGCGACCTCTTCTCGTTCCGCATAGCACCCACACTGTATTTCGGCAACAAGCACCTCACCTTCATTAACATGACCGACCAGCTGGAGAACGGCAAACAGATCACGCAAAACCAGGACATGAAAAATGTCTATATCTCCGCAGCGCTCGACCTGCTCTTCAATGCGCCGCGATACAACAATGTCCGCCCGTATATCGTGTGTGGCTTGAACCCTATGATGAACCTCTCCGGCAAGGACAGCGACTATCTAAAACTGAAAGGCTATGACGTGTTCTTCGAAATAGGCTTAGGCAACAGTTTCTATCTCCCCTTCTTCAAGTTCCGCACAGAACTGAAATTCTGTTACGGACTTATCAACAGTCTTGACACCGGGCATGCCGACAGACTTAAGGACACCAATATGAAGATGTATGCCACATCAGTGAAAGAGGCGCACACCAAAATGTTCGTGCTGTCATTTTATTTCGAGTAATGTTTTGGGGATAATCATCAATTCATGGTATTAGATCCCCGAAATATATCACAATAATCAAACACAAACAACTTAAAACGTTAAATATGAAAAAATAAGATACCTAAAAGTAGGTATCTGAAATAATTATATTATCTTTGCGGTGTACAAAAGTACAATGACTCATTATTAACATTAAAATTTAATATTATCATGGCTTACGTAATCGGTGATGATTGTATTGCTTGTGGCACTTGTATTGATGAGTGCCCATCAGGAGCAATATCAGAAGGTGACAAGTATTCAATTGACCCAGACGTTTGCACAGAGTGCGGAACTTGTGCTGACGTTTGTCCTTCAGAGGCTATCAGCCTTCCATAAGGAACAACTTTTGAAGAAAGAAACAAGAAGGGCAGTCGGTAGATTGCCCTTTCTGCGTTATGCTCCTTACGTCGCAAAATAAGAAATAAAAATTTTACTAACTTTGTAGAAAATAATTAAACTAATCATTAAAAAAATAAAGATATGTCAGTAAAAGTAGCTTTTTTTGATGCCAAGAGTTATGACCGGGAATCCTTCGACAGAGTAAACGAGAATTTCGGCTTTGAGATGTTCTATAGCAAGGACCGTCTGACAGCTCATAGCGTGCATGCCTCTAAGGGTATGGATGTGGTGTGCATATTCGTGAATGCCGAATGTGATGCATACGTCATTGATGAGTTGGTCAACAACGGCGTGAAACTCATCGCACTGAGGTGCGCAGGGTTCAACAACGTTGACCTGAACGCCGCCAAAGGGCGCATAAAGGTGGTGAGAGTGCCGGCTTATTCCCCACATGCCGTGGCAGAGTATGCCATGACCCTGATGCTGTGCCTCAACCGCAAGGTCTATCGCTCCGTTTACAGAACTCGTGAGGGCAACTTCAAGCTGAAAGGACTGCTCGGCTTCGATATGTACGGCAAGACTGTCGGCATTGTCGGCATGGGGCGTATCGCCAAGGAGCTGATTAAAATAGTGAAAGGCTTCGGAATGAATGTCCTCGCTTACGACTTGTACCCGGATATGAAATTCGCAGAGGAGCAGGGCGTTAAAATGGTGACTCTCGATGAACTGTATGCCGGCAGCGACATCATATCCCTACACTGTCCGCTTACCGATGACACGAAATTCCTCATCAATAAAGACAGTATCGCGAAGATGAAAAAGGGTGTGATGATTATCAACACCGGTAGAGGAAAGCTGATAAAGACAGAGGACCTTATCGAGGGACTTAGGTGCAATGCCGTAGGCTCTGCCGGCCTTGACGTATATGAGGAGGAACAGAAATTCTTCTATGAGGACCGCAGCGACAAGATGATCGACGACGACAAGCTCAGTCTGCTGCTTATGATGCCCAACGTGATCGTTACTTCACACCAGGCCTTCTTCACAAGAGAGGCAATGCGTAACATCGCTGAGACAACACTCCAAAACATTCGCGACTGGGAGGAAGGAAAAAACCTGGCCAACGAGGTAAAGTAGCTATTCCTCCAAGGCATCGAGAAGGGCATCACAGGCGGCGGAGGGGTTGCCGTATTGCTCAAGAAGCTGGACAAACTTGCTGCCGATAATCGCTCCGTTAGCATTCAACTGGGCACTCTCAAGGGTCTGCTTGTTGCTGACACCGAATCCTATCATGCGGTAGTTGTGCAGCCCCATAGAGTTGACATGGTTGAAATACCTCTGTTTGGCCTCGTTGAACTCCTTCTGTGCACCGGTGATTGCGGCACTGCTGACCATATAGATGAAACCATCGGTGTTCTCATCGATGAAACGGATGCGCTCGTCGCTCGTCTCCGGAGTTATAAGCATTATGACTCGTATGTCATACTTGTCGGCAATAGGCTTCACCTGCTCCATATAGTCCTTGAATGGCAGGTCGGGGATGATAGTGCCATCAATGCCAATGCGCTTACACTCCTTGAAAAAATTCTCATAGCCATACCGGTATATCGGATTCATGTAACCCATGAGGATAAGCGGCATCTTCACCGCCTCTCTGATGCCCTCCAACTGAGCAAACAGGGTACGCAGCGACATGCCATTGCGCAACGCCTTTGTAGCGGCATCCTGAATCACAGGTCCGTCTGCCATCGGATCGCTGAAAGGAATGCCTATCTCAATCATATCAATACCCTTGCTCTCCAAAGCACGTATCACTTCCGCAGTACCGTCCAACGTAGGATGCCCGGCACAGAAATATATGGAAAGCAGATTTTTGCTCTTCCTCGTAAATAAGTCATTTATTCTGTTCATGTCGAATTGTATTTATAAACTTGTCAAGTTGTTTGCTGTCTTTAATCCCCGGAGCGGTCTCAAAACGGCTGTTAAGGTCGATACCGGCAAAACGCGGATGACTGAAACTTAATACCCTCTGTTCATCGCCAGGACCGATACCACCAGCCAACAGAAAAGGTCTCTTGCCATCATAGCAGCGCAGCACATCCCAGTTGAACTGCTCACCGCTACCCCCAACCGTCTTGCACTTGGTGTCGAAGAGAAACAGGTCAACAGACGTCAGATCCTCGTAGTCGTGATATTTCTCTATATCCGTCTTATCATTGACCGAAAAGACTTTTGTAATGGGAAGACCTGTGGCTTGATAAACGGTATCGCACATCTCCGGCGGCTCACTGCCATGCAACTGTATCCTGTTCAGACCGAGCATCCGAGCCTTTTCGACTATTTCTTCTATAGTAGGGTCAACGAACACACCGACACGGCATACCTCTGGCAGATAAGAAGGCTTGACAGAGACATTCCTCTTGCTCTTTTCCCAACAGATAAAGCCCATCATATCAGGGCGCAGGCTTTCAACCTCCCTGATATTCTGACCGTCACTCATGCCACATACCTTGATTATCATAACGCCTTATTTGTCTTGGGGCTTTTCGTATTGTTTGAAATTCCATTCCTTGATTATATCCCGTGACCTATCCAATTGCCTTGATAAATTTGGATAATGCCTCACCGGGAGCGTTCTCTTTCATAAAGCACTCCCCAATGAGAAAACCACGGAAACCCACCTCTCGCAAACTGCGTATCACAGCAGGGTCGCTGATGCCGCTCTCACTCACTTTCAGCTTTTCTTCCGGCAGCAGGTGAGCAAGGTTGAAAGAGTTCTGCACGTCGGTATGGAATGTACCGAGATTGCGGTTGTTCACTCCCACCATATCCACCTCTGGAGTAACATAGTCTATTTCATTCGGAGAATGTATTTCAAGGAGCACCTCCAACTGCAGCTCATGAGCCGTCTTGTTGAGCTGCGAACATTCGCTTTTTGTCAGGTCTGCCGCAATGAGCAACACCGCATCTGCCCCGATGTCCTTAGCCTGAAACAGTTGGTACTCATCCACGATGAAATCCTTCCGCAAAATAGGAACCGACACATGCGGCCGCACCTGGCGGACATAATCTAATGAGCCTCCGAAATACTCCTCATCGGTGAGGATGCTCAGTGCCGAAGCACCATTACGGGCATACACAGGGACGACATCCATCGGAACAGTGTCAGCATGAATCCACCCTTTCGAAGGACTCTTGCGCTTGAACTCAGCGATTATGCCGTAGGGACTTTCAGAGAGCGACTTGAGCATACTGCGTACTTGCACACCACTTTCCAAAAGTTTTTCCACATGGGCGTACAACATCTTTGGCGGCACTTCCTCTTTCTGGCGTGCCACCTCAATACGCTTGTGAGCCACTATATCATCCAATATGTCCCTCATTGGTTCACTTCTATGAATTTACGGAACGTCGTTAATGCCTTTCCGCTTTCCAAACTCTCCTTTGCTACGGCGATACTGTCCTCAAAACTGAGACCTTTGTCAATCACGCTGATGGCGCATGCCGCATTCACCATGACCACGTTTCTCTGTCCCTCAGAACTTGTACCCTCAAGGACACTGATGAATATACGCTTGGCATCCTCGATAGTGCTCCCTCCGTTTAACTCCTGCTCACTGACACGCTTCAATCCGAGATCTTCAGGTGAATACACTTTCTCCTGATTGTTGAAGATATACTTGAATGTGCCGGTCAGTGAGATCTCGTCGTAGCCATCATAGCTGTAAACAATACCATAGTTGTCGCCTATCTTCTGGTGTACGTTGTTGTACAGACGCATCTGGTCCTGCGTGGCTGTTCCGTGCAGCGAGTTCTTGGCATGGCAGGGATTGACCAACGGCCCCAACAAGTTGAAACAGGTGGGGACAGCCAATGCCTTGCGGGTAGGTCCGACGAATTTCATTCCGTAGGCGAACAGGGGTGCATGAAAATAGCAGATGCCAGCCTCGTCAAGCGAGCGGCGCAGCTTGTCGGCATCATCTGAGAATTTAGCTCCGAACTCCTGCAGGATGTTGCTTGCCCCACTGACACTCGTACTGCCGAAATTGCCATGCTTCGTAACCTTGTAGCCGGCACCGGCTACAACAAATGAGCAGCAAGTGCTGATGTTGAACGTGTTCTTGCCGTCACCGCCTGTACCCACGATGTCGATGGTGTTCTCGCCATCGAGGTCAATATGCTTGCCCGTCTCAAGCAGCCCGTCACGGAAACCGAGCAGTTCATCAACGCTCACGCCTCGCACCTGCAATGCCATGAGTAGTGCGGCTATCTGCTGCACGTTGTATTTCTCTTTCGTAATATTCAGCATTATCTCATGGGTATCCTCACGGGATAATGTGCCTCCTTCAATCAGATTTAACAGATATTTTTTCATTGCTTCAACCAATTGTTCATTATACATTCACCGTCAGGGGTCAGTACGCTTTCAGGGTGATACTGTATGCCTCGTATGTCATACACCTTATGACGCATTGACATGATGTAGCCCTCATCACTCACGCTCGTAACCTCTAAACATTCGGGCAGAGTGCCTCTGTCAACTATCCACGAGTGGTAACGCCCCACCTCCAGAGTGGTTGGCAACGTGTCGTAGATATAGTCATCAGCACATATATGCACCGGTGTCGCCACGCCGTGAAACACCTCGCTAAGGTTTGTCAGCTTTGCACCGAATGTCTCGCCAATGGCCTGATGCCCCAGACAGATGCCAAGGATGGGCTTGCGCCCGGCGTATGCCTTTATGACATCCAAGAGCAGACCGGCCTCACAAGGGATGCCGGGACCTGGCGACAGCACAATCTTGTCGAATGGCTCAAGGTCAGACAGTAGGAATCTGTCATTGCGATACACCGTAACATCTGCTCCAAGTTCCTTGATAAGATGACTCAAGTTGTATGTGAAAGAGTCATAATTGTCTATGATTACTATATTCATATCTTCTCCGCTATTTCTATTGCCCTGCGCAATGCGCCCAACTTGTTGTTAACCTCCTGCAGCTCATATTCCACGTCGCTCTTGGCCACTATGCCACCGCCAGCCTGAAACCACAACTCGTTGTTGCGGCTTACAAACGTCCGGATGGTGATAGCCTGGTTCAAATCTCCGTTTAGGCCTATGAAACCGATACATCCGCCGTACGCCCCACGGTTGTGGGGCTCGTATTCGCTGATCAGCTGCATTGCCCTGACCTTCGGCGCACCGCTGAGCGTTCCGGCAGGGAATGTGTCGATGAAAGCCTTCACAGGGTCGGCAGCATCATTCAGCACGCCTGATACACGGCTTACCAAATGAATCACATGACTGTATAGCTGCATGTCCTTGTAGAATTCCACATGCACGTCATGGCAGTTGCGGCTTAGGTCATTGCGGGCCAAATCAACCAACATCACATGCTCCGCATTCTCCTTCGGGTCGTTTTTCAGGTAGAGGGCGTTCCGCCTGTCCTCCTCCACATTGCCCGTCCTTTTCGTCGTCCCGGCAATGGGGTCGATATATGCCTGCCTGCCCACTATGCGGCAATGGGTCTCCGGACTGGAACCGAAGATACGGAAACCGCCGAAATCAAAATAGAACAGATACGGACTGGGGTTAATGCTGCGCAATGCTCTGTACAGCTTGAAGTCGTCACCGTTGTAACGCTGTTTGAAACGGCGCGACAGCACTATCTGGAACACATCGCCACGGAGACAGTGGGCGATACCCTTACGTATGTTCTCACGGTGCTCGTCATCAGAGAGTGTGCTCCAGAAATCCCCGATGGGGTGGAAACCATAGGTATGGCAGGAATGGTTGGAGATGTACTTCTCCAACTCGTCAAGGGTTCCTACCTCACAGTTGTGCAGGAGTTGCACGAGTGTCATCTGGTTGCGGAAATGGTCGAACACCACGATGTCCTTATATAATATGTACAGCAGGTCGGGCGCATCGTTCTCCTTCTGTGTCTCATCCTTCACGGCGATGTTCTCGAAATATCTTACTGCATTGAACGATGTATATCCATACATGCCGCAATATTCTCTGTTGTCACCTATAATTTCAAATTTGCTGATGAAGTCATTGATAAGGTCGGCTGTGCCATATTCCTCAGTGATGGCATGCTCGATAATACTTGCATCCGGCAAGGTCATGCGCCCGATACCGTGCCCGATGCTCACCGAGGCTATCGGGTGTAGGGCAATGAACGACTTCGAGTTCTCCTGACCATGATAGTCGGAACTCTCCATCAGCGCACTCTGCGGATATACGTCGCGCACTTTCAGATAAGCACTGACGGGTGTGACCAAGTCGCATAGAAGTCGCTTGCTTGTTGTATGATATTTAAATTGCGTCATAGTTGATCTCATCCTTATGTTTCAGGTAAGTGGCCATATCCTTGTCGCCCCTGCCGCTCACGGTAAGTACCACCACATCATCCTTGTTGAATTTCATCTTCGGCAGGAGGGCAAGGGCATGGCTGCTCTCCAATGCCGGGATAATACCTTCAAGACGGGTGAGCTCGAAAGCCGCCTGCAGTGCCTCATCATCATTGGCGGCAAGCACCTGCGCACGTCCCCGCTCATAGAGGTCGCAATGGATAGGACCCGTGCCGGGATAGTCAAGACCGGCGGAGATGGAATACGGCTCGATAATCTGGCCGTCCTCTGTCTGCATCACCTTGATACGGCTGCCGTGCAAGATACCGATAGTGCCTATCTGCAAGGATGCCGCCGTCTGTAGCGTCTCCATACCTAAGCCGCCTGCCTCACCGAGCACTATCTTCACCCTCTCATCTTCGATATAGTGGAAGATAGTGCCGGCGGCATTGCTCCCGCCACCCACGCATGCCATGAGATAGTCGGGATAGTCGCGCCCCTCTTTTTCCAATAGTTGTTCCTTTATTTCCGCCGATATGACACTCTGTAAGCGGGCCACGATGTCGGGGTAGGGATGTGGCCCCACCGTACTGCCTATTATATAAAAGGTGTCGGCAGGATGGCAGCACCAGTCGCGTATCGCCTCGTTGGTGGCATCTTTCAATGTCTTGTTGCCGCTCTGCACTGGAAATACCTCAGCTCCCAACATGCGCATGCGCTCCACATTGGGATGCTGCCTCTCCACGTCCAACGCTCCCATATATACCCTGCATGGCATATCCATAAGCGCGCATACCGTAGCGGTGGCTACTCCATGCTGCCCGGCACCCGTCTCGGCGATGATGCGTTTCTTGCCCATCTTCTTGGCAAGTAGTATCTGGCCTATGGCATTGTTGATCTTGTGAGCGCCGGTATGGTTGAGGTCCTCTCGCTTGAGATACAGCCGGCAACCATATTTCTCACTCATGCGGGCAGCGTAATACAGTGGACTGGGCCGCCCCACATAGTCGCGCAACAGATACTTATATTCCTTCTGAAACTCCTCGCTGTCCAAAATCGCACGGTAGCACTGCTTCAGTGAGTCAACCGTCTTGTAAAGGATTTCAGGGACGTATGCACCGCCGAACTCCCCGTAAAAACCGTTATCATCTACTTGGTATGTCATATCTTATATATTTAAAAAGGCCCCTCGTGGGTTTAACGAAGAGCCTTATTGTTATTTTACGCCTTTTTATGGCATGGCTTTTAACCTCACGAGATTTTCTGTCCTGAGTATTGCCACCACCAATATATGTTTGATTTATACATCTCTTTTAATTTGTCTGCAAAATTACTAAAAACAAATCAAACTGCAAACTTTCGCCTTATATTTTTTATAAAATGACACAAAACTGACCCTTTGCGTGGAGGTCGGCAGATTATTGAAAGTATGTCTATCTTGTATGTCAAAAACAATGGTTTTGTGATAGAATGTCTCTCCAAACTGAAAAGAGCAAATTTAATGGTCAAAAAACACCTATTTTAACATTTTTATAACTCGCTGATATTATGATATTTACAATAAAGTTACAAAAATAATTGAAAAAAATCTCTAAAAAGTAGAACAACGTATAAAAAAAATATTTACCTTTGCAACGTTTTAATAAGCAATTGATTGTTTTACAGATTTAAAAAGCAAAGAAAATGAAAAAATTAGTTTTAATGTTCGTAGCTATCGCAGCTATGTCTTTCGCTTCTTGCGGAGACAACAAGGCAGCTCAAGAGCCTGTTGAAGAGGAGGAAGCAGTAGAGGTTAACGATTCTGTGAATAATGACTCTATCAGTAATGACTCCACAGCACAGGATGAGGCTGCTGCTGCTCCTGAAGAGGCTGCTGAGAATTAATTGTAGCTACTAATAGTTAGAAAGTAAAGGTTGCATGTCAGACATGTGACCTTTTTTTATATTGTGAAACGAACAGACCCTTTGTTGAGAAAACAAAAAAGGTCAACGGCAAATAACGTCGTTGACCTTTTTATTATGGTATTACGATTATCAGTTGTTCTCAGGGCGCAGCTTGCGAACAGTGAAGCCCGTCTGCCACATCTCGCTCTCACGCATCTGCCGCAGCTCCTCGTTCAGCTTCTCACGATAGTCTGGCTTAGAGTTGCTGTCAATGGAAATCTGTGCCTCTGTACCATTCTGAACAGAGAGATAGAGCCACTCCATGACCGGCTTGATGGCGTTCCTGAAACGCGGTGCCCAGTCGAGTGCTCCTCGCTGTGCCGTTGTTGAGCAGTTGGCATACATCCAGTCCATACCCTTGGCTCCGAACAACGGGCCTAAGCTCTGTGTGAGCTCCTCTATTGTCTCATTGAATGCCTCCGATGGTGAATGGCCATGCTCACGGAGTACCTGATATTGTGCCTCAAGAAGGCCCTCGATAGCACCCATTAACGAGCCGCGCTCACCGGTAAGGTCGCTGGTGGCCTCACGCTGGAATGTAGTCTTGAACAGGTAACCGGCTCCGATACCGATACCGAAAGCTATCGTGCGCTCCTCTGCCTTGCCGGTAGCATCCTGGTAAACGGCGTATGAGCAGTTTAGACCACGACCCTCACAGAACATTGTGCGCAGAGAGGTGCCTGAACCCTTTGGCGCAACCATGATAACGTCAACATCCTCCGGAGGAACCACACCTGTACGGTCGCTCCAGTTGATAGCGAAACCATGTGAGTAATAAAGTGCCTTCCCTTTGGTAAGATAGGGCTTCACCTTCGGCCAAACCTGTATCTGACCGGCGTCAGAAAGCAACATACATACGATAGTACCCTTCTCGGCAGCCTCCTCAAGAGAGAACAAACTCTTGCCCGGCACCCAGCCGTCTGCAACGGCCTTATCGTATGTCTTGCCCTCTCGCTGTCCCACGATAACGTTAAAACCGTTGTCACGGAGGTTGCAAGCCTGGCCTGGACCTTGTATGCCATAGCCGAGAACTGCGATAGTCTCGTTTTTGAGAACCTCACGTGCCTTTTCCAATGAAAACTCTTTGCTGGTGACCACAGTCTCGATAACGCCACCAAAATTCATTTCTGCCATAAAACTGTTTTTTTATGTTGCCATTAACGGGCAACGGTTTATTACTGAGCCCTGTGTATCAACATTCCTTTTACAAAAGATGTAATTGACACACCCATTGTCTGCGCGAGACAACGGCATAGGTTGTAAATTGTTTCTCTTTCGGAGTGCAAAGATAACAAATTACTACAACATAGACAAATTTTCTGCTAATCTTTTATTTTAAACATATAAATTAGTTTAAAATGTAAGAGGTATCATTTAATTCTCAGAAAAATCAGTTGAAGAAATTCCACGAAAGACCGAAACGCAGCAGCCTGCCGTTGGATGGATAGTGGGGTGTGAGGAAATAATCACCGGCAGAGGCGTTGATATGGCTCATCATCACGAAGAAGCGGGTATGCTTCAGGTGAAAATTGGCATACACATCTATATATGGGTAGTTGCCCACATCCACGTTGTTCTCTCCATTGTTCTGCACAGTATATTGACCGAGCGCGGGGCTGTAGTCGGGGGCCTTGTACTTAGTGAAATATCTCAGGTCGCCGCCGAGATCGAGTGTAAGGACATGGGCAATCTTGAAGTGGAAATACAGGTTGGTGTAGATGTTCACCAAAGGTACGGGCAGCACGTCTTGGTTGCTCGATTTTTGGTAGGTTATCAGGTTCTCCCATTTCAGAGGACCGAGAGAGAAGTCCTGTGCCAACTGCAAGGTAAGCAGACTGATGTTGCCGGAGCTCTGTTCCACGCTCACGGTGTTGCCGGCACGTCCGAAGGAAGATGTAATCTCATACTGTTGTGCGAAATAGGTATAGTCTTTCAGGTCATCAACGGCCACGCGCAGCATCGTGTGCGTGCGTTTCAGCGATAGAGAGCCCTCAATACGGGTGCGTATCTCCTGACTCAGGTTGTCGTTGTCCCACCAAAGGTGCATGGAATGGTAATGACGGTAATAGAAGGTAGGATTCACCCTGTGGAAAAACGCACGGGCGGCAAGTGTCACGGTGTCTTTGAACAGACGGAAATTAAGGTCTGCATTGGCGTCGATTTTCAACTGTCCGGAATTCTCTCCTGTGAGCCACACCTCGGCTGTAACGCCATAATGCAACATCGTGCCCTGTGCCTTCGACAACTGGCCACCTACGCTCAGGTCGTGTTCTGTGTATGACTTTATACCGTTTATCGAGTCTGGCAGCTCAAAATGCCGCAAGTCTGATGTGATGAAGGCCCGGAGCCCGAATTTCGCCCAACTGTGGAAACCCTCCAGCAATGCGATGGCAAAGGTGTTCTTGAACGAATAGTGGTGTGTCTTGTCGTAAATAGAGTCCCCCAAAAACTTATTGTTGGAGTTGTAGGTATTCAGATAATAGTCTGTCGGCGTGTTGTAGGCCTGATAGACACGGCTGTAATTGTCGAAGCTAAGGGTATGGATAAAACTTGTTACAGGCACGTACTCTTCTTTCATCCACTCCATCGTGTCGCTATTTACGTCAGCCTGAGCCGTCAGCAGACTGTCGGCAGCTGCCTTGTCAACAGTGATACGCTCACTCTTTACAGTATCATTGGCAACGGGCTCGTTGCCCGCGATTTTCGCATCATCAGGACGGCCGGAGTAGCTCTTTTCCTCCTGATAGTTGTCCTCGTCGAAGTCGCGGCCCTCCCTCATGGCTTTTCTGCGCGCCGCCTCCTTGACCCGTTGTGCCTCGTTTTCCTTCTGCGACGCTATAGCGAATTTCTTTGCCGCTATCTCCTCTTCTGTCATCGGCACCTTGTGGCTGAAACCGACATTGTATCTGTGTGAGAAGAATAGGTGCTGGTTGTCGTTACGGTTCCAGTTCTTGTCAAACACGGTGGGTATCTCACTCTCACGATAGTTGTCGTCGAAGGCCTCCGGGTGGGTGATATACTCGTCATCGGTGATACCTCCGTTCTCTGTCACTTTCTCATGGTTGGTGGAAAACAGCAGGTGGGCATTGTAGCGCTCGCCAAGATAGGAACCATACAGGGTATAGTTGAAATGTGAGGTGCTCTGGCTGTCATAGTAGCCCCTCCCGTAGATATAGTCGAACTTGAACCCCACGCCTATCTTCTTGCCGGCATTCACGGCGAACAGTGCGCTGAAATGGTTCTCTCCGTTTGTCCGGTTTCCGCACTCGTTGTAGGAGATATTGGTGATCGGCGAAAGGGTGTTGGTGAACTGGAAGCTCTCTATCGGTGTCACGAAATAGTCATACGGCTGGGTGAAGATAAACTGTTGCGGCTCCTGCCGGTCAACAAAAATCCTGTTGATACGCGGTGAACCGAGATTGCCCAATGTGTTGTACTCACCACGCAGGCCCGAAGTGAAAATAGTGTTCATGTACATGTGGGGAAGGGTGTCGGGGACAGCCGCCATGCGTTCACCAAAACGTCCGTCAACAGTCCATACCTTCAAACCCTTGGGTATCTCCTTGCTCTTTGTGCCAAGAGAGTCTCTCAGCGAGCTGCTGCCGGCAGCCGTATATTCTCCAGTGTCTGTCAGTTGGTTGTACTCTTGTGAACCGGCGGACAGGCAAAAGAGTAAGAGTAAAAGGAAGAAGGAAACCCTGACTCTCATTTCATAAACCTGAAAACACATTCTACTATCTTGAACATCATGGAAACGAGGATTACGATAGTGCCTGCCTGCTCGTCTTTATAGAAATACATGAGCACGCCGACCACCGCTCCTATGATGAATATCACGTTAAGGATATTGCGGAGCATGAAAAAGCGGTCTGGTTTATCTTCCTCACCTCTATGCCGTCTTGATGGGCGTTGGTACTGGAAATCGTTATCTTGTTCTGTCTGCATCGTGCAATATAATTTTTAATCAGATTATTTCAGCGCCGCAAGCCGTATCATGTCAAACAACTCATCCTTGCGGTCAACGGTCTTGCGGCGGAACTTAGCACTTCCAAGAATGAGCTTGGTGCCTTTCTTGTTGAGGGCGTTCTTGTCGTTAATCCACTCCTCTGCCTTATAGAAATACCCTCCCTTGCCGTTCTCCTCGTCATATTTATATGATATCCTGTTCATCGTAACCGTGAGACGGTTGTCGTAACAGTTGGCTATCAATGTGTAATAGAATTTCGTCCTGTCAAGGTTTATGACATTGTCCCTGAACATAAGCCATTCCTTCACACTTGCCACCACGATATGGTCTTGCTTGCTCACCAACGACACACTGCTGCCCTCAAGCTGGTTGCTTGACCTCGTGAGGTCTGACAGGCAGGCAAGCATGATGTCATATAGTTGAGAGGCATCCTTGCCTGGCACATCGAGCTCCAATGTCCACTCCACCATGCCGCCAACCTCCGGCACGGCTCCCGCTAGATATTTCTCATCCTTGTTGGGCTTAGTCTCCTTCACGCCATTCGTCTTCACCTCTGTCTGCTCTGTGGTTACATCGGGCTTATCCCATACCTGCGCAAATAGCAGCAGAGGACAAAGGCATACTATCAAAAAAACGGTTTTTCTCATATCAGGACATAATATTTGGCAAAATTAGTAAATAAAATGTGATATGCACAATAAAAAGCAATATTTAACAACTGTTTGGCTTGCTGGTGATACTTGTTTTCAGACAATACGCAACTTCAAATTTCATATTCAAAAAAGAGGCACGACATCACGTCGCGCCTCTCTTTATCGAATTCATAAATTTACTATCTAATAAAATCTTTTTGAGATCTTAATTGTTTGTTATTAACATATTATTTTACCAACACTTTCTTTACAGTGCCATCAGACATCTTGATGAT
>JAJPZD010000237.1 GCA_021204605.1 Prevotella sp. | reverse complement strand
CTATCAAGGAACTGATGGCCAAGAATACTGTCTTTGCGAAAGAGATGTTTGAACGACGCCTCAAGAACCGCAAAATCGAGTGGGACGAGAGTGCTGTGTCTCACCTTATCAAAAAACTGGGCTATAAGGAGGCGCGTGATTTCTACCGCGACATTGCTGATGGCTCAAAGGATCTTAACGATATCATCGATACTTACCAGGAGGTATTAGCCCACGACAATAATTCACTCCAATCACAAACTATCCGCAGTGCGAAAGATTATAATTTTGAAAATCATACCGCCGACACTGCTAACTCAAGCAATGATGTCCTCGTTATCGACAAAAACCTGAAAGGTGTGGATTATTCTCTTGCCAAATGCTGCTCACCTATTTATGGCGATGATGTGTTCGGTTTCGTTACTGTCAACGGCGGTATAAAAATTCACCGTACCGACTGCCCCAACGCTCCTGAGTTGCGCAAGCGTTTCGGCTACCGGATTGTCAAAGCGAAATGGAGCGGCAAAGGCTCCTCGCAGTATTCCATCACCCTGCGAATTATCGGCAACGACGACATTGGTATCGTCAACAATATCACTAGTATCATCGCCAAAGAGGAGCATATCATGATGCGTAGCATCAACATTGACAGCAACGACGGCCTCTTTAGCGGCAACCTCACCGTCAACGTCGAGGACACCTCACGCCTCGAACAGCTAATCAAAAAACTGCGCACTGTCAAAGGCGTGAAACAGGTTACACGACTGTAAAACTTATAACAGCAGTCTTTATGTAGGGACTTTAATTTATTAAGTCCGCTCGTTCTGAAAGAACGAATCCAAAGTTAATATGTCTGATAATCATAAATCTTGTATATGTAATAAATACATATTATTAAACGTACCTCAAATGGACGATGAGAATACTATTATTATTGATTATTTGAAAAAACACTAATAATCATCAACTTAAACCAATGAAATTATGAATACTCTATGCAATATAGGCTCAAGTTTTATAGAACTTATGGCAGACCTGTTTGGAATGTCATTTAACACATTAAGTGTTATCCTTTTTATGATATTAGGTCCTTTATCTACAATATGTTTTTACATTTCCACTCGTCTGTCCTACAAGAACAAGAAAACCACTTCCATGATGTTTTACCATTTCGGACTGACTGCCGTAGGAATAATCATCGTTATGTTCATTCTGACACTATTATATTTGATGAATAATTTCAATACCTTATCAGCCGGGGCTGATTGGGATCAATAATCCAATAAATAATTGCAATATGGAAATCCTATCATTTTTTGATTATGCTTTTTTAGACAAGATTTGTGATGTATGCACGGAACTTATGAAAATCATGACATACACATGGGGCAATTCTTACGGTGTACTGAACACCCTCTTGTTCGTCATACTCGGTCCGTTGGCGATAGTATGTGGTTTCGTCGCAACCCTGCTGTCTTATTTCAAGCAGAGAAAAGTATCGATAGGCTTTCTAATTGCTGGTGCAACCATGACCTTCGTCATCGGTTTCATGATATTCACAACAATAATCGACGCTGCTTTTCCTCAATTTGGACTAACCGATGAAATGCTGAAAGATGCAGTGCTTATTTCCGGTTACGAGGGGACAAGCCTCATGGATAAGATATGTTATGATACGATAGCATTATTGGAATCAATGTCAAGATGCCTCCATATCTCCTACGGTCCCCTGAACACAATCCTTTATGTTTTCATAGGTCCCATATCCACAATTTTCTTCTTTATTTCCACCCTGTTCTCTTACTCCAACAAGAGAATGGTCTCCTACATATTCTTCTCCCTTGCCTCAATAATGATTGCCATAGTAATCATCATGATACTTATAACAGCTATTCACATAATGTAATCTCTTTGACGTGCCTTTCGTTTCTTCCTATATATCAAAATTGCGAAATTCGACTGTAGAAGACAACGCCCTTTGAACGTCATTTTCCTGTAAAACATCTTATTTAGTCATTCCTGCTATGCAATCTGCACAATAGTATATGCCTCTCACATAGTTCTTAATTTTTGCCCTTTTAATAATGTTCGTCTGTTCTCTAAGCGTTTCCTGCCCTCAAATGATAAACGGGCTCTATTATTTCGATCCCCTTTTATGGGGTTTTGTCTATTGTGTCCTGGTTGAGAGAGTTGAAAGACAATTCTTGATTGCTTCCATGTGTTTATGACTTTTTCGTACCGTATGTAACCTCTTAAATCCAATTATTTTTCATAATTATGGATTTTTTGCCCGTGCCCCCAAGTCTGGCAATTGTTTGTTTCAGATATGATGATTAGTTACATGAAAAAAGACGTGGGAGTCTATACTTGTCACTCATCCCACAGTCAGGCCTTCGCATCGCCCTGTACAAGGATAAGCAACTTAGTCAGCCCACGTCGTGACATATTTACACAACATATACATATTTCCCTAATATGTATAATGGATATAATACCTCCAACGCAAACGTCTCGTTGCCAATCTTCCTGTACTTTTCTACTCTGCGAAGTTTTAACCGTAGAAGATTTGTCCGTAAACGTCCTTTACCAATAAACTACCTACAAGCTGTTTGGCTACGTAGATTGGGTACAAAGATAGATAGAATAACACAAAAAAACAAAAATATACTATTATTTTTTATCTTCTTCCATAATTAGGCCGCAAATTCCGCAAATAATTTTACATCCTTAAATTTGCCGAAATCAAAATAAAACCGTAATATTGCACCCCAAAATCGTATTTACAAAATGAGAAAATTATTTTTTATCACATTCATGGTCTTCTGCCTGTCCTCAACGGCAAAAATATCAATATCTGACGTGCTTTGCACTATCCCTAAGGATATAATACCAAGCCTCAACGATGAACAGCATTCAGAACTGCTCCTCAACAGGGAGACTAATGACAGTCTCAAAATTAAAAACATGCTCGATGGCTTCACATCAATCGACTCTATCGCACCTGACTTCGTGAAAATAAGTGTCAGCATGGCTCTCGATTTGCAGATACGCATCCTTACTTGCAACGATTCCACACAGATTATTTGCTTGGTGAAGACATACACCACTCCAATGCTTGAAAGTATGGTTTCTTTCTACAATACCGACTGGTCAACACTCCACAAAAACTTTGATTTGCCAAGCGCAAACAACCCTGATGCCCTGCTCGCCTCTTTCATCCAACGACCAGACACCATGCAGGTGCAGACATTCAACAACCTCTGCAAATTTATCGAACCTGTCGTTATAAGTGCCGACTTTTCAGAAAATGCGAATTTTTATTACAATCTCACCATCCCTCCTACATCCAACGACAAGACGGATGAGCTTAAAGCTATAATAAAACCCCAGATCTTTAAATGGAATGGCGACAATTTTACATTATAATTTATTGATTTTCAATTATATATCCCAATACAACCAATTTGTGCAAGTCTCACTTGCACAAATACAATTATAAATATTTACGAATTATCATCCTCATTTTTTTTCGTTTATACGCAGCTTAAATCTCAAAAAAAATCAGTTTTTAGCTCGCTATAAACGATTTTTTATTATCTTTGCAGCGAAAATTTCTTAATTTTTATATGTTAATAGGAAGAAAAGCTGAACAACGGGAATTGCTAAGAGCATACAAGTCTATATATTCCGAATTTGTCGCTGTCACTGGAAGACGACGCATAGGAAAGACTTTCCTCATAAGGGAGACTTTCAACTACCAGTTTGCGTTTCAACATTCTGGCTTGGCAAACCAGAATACACGTGTCCAACTGCGTGAGTTCCGGCAGTCTCTCATAAATTATGGCATGACGAAATGTCGCATTCCTTCTGACTGGTTTGATGCGTTCTCCCTCCTGTCTGAGTTGTTGAACAAACAAGCGAAAGGCAAAAAAGTGGTATTCATCGATGAACTGCCTTGGATGGATGCGCCACGCTCCAATTTCGTTTCTGCTCTCGAACATTTCTGGAACAGCTACGCTTCCGCACATAAGGACATTCTCCTCATAATATGTGGCTCTGCCACGTCATGGCTCATTAACAATGTTTACAAAAATCATGGCGGCCTCCACAACAGGGTGTCTCACCGCATTAATCTCGCTCCCTTCACACTCCATGAATGTGAGCTCTATGCTGAAAGTCTGAACCTTAACATTAACCGCTATGCTTTATTGGAATGTTATATGGTCATGGGCGGCGTGCCTTTCTACTGGTCTTTGCTGGAACGTGGCAAGAGTATCGCCCAGAATATCGATTCGCTGTTTTTCAACCCTATGGGCAAACTTCATTACGAATACAACGAACTTTACCGTTCTCTTTTCAAAAATCCCGAACCTTACATGAATGTTGTTTCCACTCTCGGTACAAAACGGATTGGAATGACTCGCAATGAGATTATCAGTGAGGGAAAAACTCTCAACAATGGCTCTCTCTCTCATGTTCTGGAGGATTTAGAGGCTTGCGGCTTTATCTGCAAATACGACTGCCGATATGGTAAACGCAACAAGACAATCTACCAACTGATTGACAACTATACACTGTTCTACTATAAATTCATCCAAAATAATGCTGGAATAGACAGCAATTTCTGGTCTCTAAACACCAACACACCAGTGCGCAACGCATGGGAAGACCTCGCTTTTGAACGTGTTTGTTTTGAGCATATCAAACAGATAAAACAGGCTCTTGGCATTTCCGGCGTTTCCACCAAGATCTATTCCTTGCGTATAACCGACAACCCTGTTAATGGTAAAGGTGCACAGATTGATATGGTGATTGAACGCGATGATCAAGTCATCAACTTATGTGAAATGAAATTCTCCACAACGGAGTACACAATAAAGAAAGAGGACGACGAAAACATCCGCAACAAAGTCGCCCAGTACAGCGAAATTCGTAAAACCCGCAAGGCAATCCACGTCACCCTAATCACCCCTTACGGCATAAAGGAAAACATCTACCAGTATTCCATCCAAAATACCATCACCGCCGATGACCTTTTCAAAGAATAAAATGCTACCCAATCCTATTTCAAACCATCCCTCCAATTTGTGCAAGTCTCACTTGCACAAATTATATTTGTAATATTTTATCTAATATTATTTTTAGATTTTCGTTTATACATAGCTTAAAGCTCAATTTTTCTCTCTTTTTAGCTGACTATAAACGATTTTCGCTCTCAACCTTCACCAACACGCTTCTCGAATTTTTACAATAATTCGCTCTACAAGTATCTCTAATGCAGTTTTTCAATTCACCTGATAAATTTCATTCCTTTTGTGCAAGTCTCACTTGCACAAATGATATATTGTAAATATATTTCTCTAAATATTAAGATGTATAGAATAATTCCCAAGCAAAAATGCGGTGACTCTAAATTTTTCATTCTTCATTTTTCATTTTTCATTTCCCCCATACCCCGTCAGGCAACTCTTAATTCAGTCCTCAATAAATTGGGACCCTACATTACTACAGAATCTGTACACCTAAAACAATCACCAAATATCTCACCGCCTTCCCAATCGTTATACTCACAGCAGTAATCAAAAAGTTTGCCCTCATCAGTCCCAATGCTATGGTCAGCGCACTGCCAAGCACCGGCAGAAATGCGAAAAATCCCATCCATGCCCCACGGCCGCCCAAGAACCGTTGCGCACGCTCAAGACTCGCCTTTTTCACGTGCAGGTATTTCTCTATCCAGTCAATCCTGCCCAACGAGCCTACCCAATAGTTGAACATGCTACCCAACACGTTTCCTATCGTGGCATACACTAACAACACCCATGGGTCAAGACCTGCCGCAATGAACGCTACCATCACCGCCTCACTGCTCATCGGGAAAAAACTGCCGGCAACGAATGAGGAAATCAACATCCCCACATACCCGTATTCGGTCAGAAAGGCAATGAAGGCATCCATAGATTATAAACTGTAAGTGCTAATATCAAAAACACGATTATCTTGAATGTTATGTTGGTCACTTTCGTACTCGTCAGCACTATGTAATGCGCAATCAACGCACTTGCCGGTATTATCATCATGCCGATCAGATAGTAGGCGAAATGGGGCTGCAACACGATGAATACCGCCGTCGCAATGTCCATTATGATGAATATCTCATAATATACCCTCGTGCGTATCTTGT